>NZ_DLJD01000028.1:70852-166301 GCF_002484085.1 Sphingobacterium sp. UBA7625 | reverse complement strand
AATCATGCCGATGGAAAATTTCCACGACCTTGTCTATTTGATCGTTTGGCCAGCGTGCTTGATAAAATCAAGCCTGAGGTTGTTTTCGTCTGTTATGGCATGAATGACGGCATTTATCTTCCTTTTGATTCCGCCCGTTTTGAAGCTTATAAAGATGGAATTATCCGCCTACACAAACGCTTGGTTGATCAGGGCGTCAAACGCATAATATGGATGACTCCTCCTGTACATGATGATCCGCAGCTTCGACTCAATGGCTATAATAAAGTATTGGATCGCTACGCCGAATGGCTTATCGGCTATGCCAGAAAGCAGTCCTGGGAAATTATCGACCTCCATTTTCCCATGCGTCGTTATTTGGAAGCCAAGATCGAGAAAGATGCTCAATTTAAACTGGCAGCAGATGGGGTACACCCTGGAGAACTGGGCCATTGGCTGATGGCAAAGGAAATTGTGCAGCACCTGATACCTGACTTTCCGCTTGAAAGCACATGGGACGACAATTTGCACAATAAGCCAAAACTTTTGCAATTATATGCGCTCGTTTTAAAAAGGCAGACAATTATGAAAGACGCATGGTTGACTTTTGCAGGTCATAAACGACCTGGACTATCCAAGGGAATTCCAATGGAAGATGCAAGCAAAGCATATGCTGCTATCCAGACGGAAATTAAAACTTTGGGTTTCTAATCGGCGATGGTTTGTCATCCGAATGAATGAACTTTTATGTATAAATCTATATCATGATGAAAATCAATTTTTTTAAGTGGAAGTGTGCAGCAGCGGTGGGAATGTTGCTGTGCATGACTGAGGGCGCAATTTCACAGACCAAGTCGCCACCTTATGAAGGTGTGGCTGGTTGGCAAGAGACTCAAAATAAGCGCATGGAATGGTTTAAGGAAGCCCGTTTTGGACTATTCATCCATTGGGGCTTATACAGTGCCGCAGGAGGTTCTTTTGAAGGAAAGCAATACCCACAACATTATGCCGAATGGATTCAGACTTGGGGTAAAATTCCTAGCAAGCAGTATGCTGAAGTGCTGAAACCAAAATTCACATTACGTTCTTTTGATCCACACTCTTGGGCGCGTCTTGCAAAAAAAACGGGAATGAAGTATATGGTGCTGACCTCCCGACACCACGAAGGTTTTAGTCTATTCAATAGCCAACAGCCTTATGCCCTGAAAAATGATGTAACGGGTACGCCAAATTTATCGCCAAAGGGAAGAGATCTTTACCGCGAAATTATGGAAGCTTTCCGCCAGGAGGGAATGAAAGTGGGAGCCTATTATTCGCTGTTGGATTGGCAGCATCCCGATTCTTATGAGGCATTTCAGTTAAATCCGAATACGGATAACCATCAACCTGATCATGAACGGTATAAAGCCTATCTCTATGGTCAAATTAAAGAGCTTGCCCAACATTATGGGCGTTTGGATATGTTATGGCCCGATTTCAGTAGCAAACAGCATGAGGGCGAAGCCTGGGGCACAAAACATATTTTGACAGATCTGATCAAATGGCAGCCCAACATTATTATCAATAATCGATTTTGGAATGGACTTGAAAATAAGAACGGTGATATCGGAACTCCGGAGAAATATATTCCACCGACAGGTCTACCTGGTATGTATTGGGAGGTGAGCCATACCATGAATGAAAGTTATGGTTACAGTGCTCACGATCAAAACTGGAAAAGCTTTCCCAAGATCATGCAATTATTTGTAGAAACGGTGAGTAAAGGCGGCAATTTTCTGTTGAATGTCGGGCCGGATGGAGATGGAGCAATTCCCGAACCTGCGGTGCGGATTATGGAACAGATCGGTGATTGGATGAAGATCAATAGTGAAGCGATATACGGAACAACGGCCAGTCCTTTTCAGGCCCTGGATTGGGGCTATTGCACTCAAAAGAATGGTAAATTATACCTGCATATCTTTGACCGCCCTGCCAGTGGAAAAATAGATCTGCCTATCAAAAACCAGGTGACAGCTGTTTATACTTTGGCTTCGCCCAAAACGAAAGTAAAACCTGCTTCGGAGAATGGAAAACCTGTAATTCCTGTCGATACCTTTGATAAAGGTAAAGGCCCGAAAGTTATTGTTGTTGAAATACAGGGAAAACCAATTGTTGAGGAGAGTCTGACCCAGACACAGGCAGATGGGCGTATTGTAATGAACGCAAATAATGCAAAACTACAGGAAGGGAAGGGGTTGAAAATAATTGGCGCACATACCCATGATCCCAATCGTCCAAACGCTATCGGCCAATGGAAAGATCTTCAGGACAGGATATTTTGGGATATCAAAATTCAAAAACCCGGTAAGTATAAGGTGCTCATTAATTATCTGCCCAACAACAAGCATCGAGGAAAAATTATGCTCTCGATGCTCGGCCAGCAACTGCCATGGGAATTTATAGCTGAACAAGAAACTAAATTTAAGGAAGTGAGTATGGGGACCATAGAAGTGTCTCAGCAAGTGATTGGCGAGCCCAGTACAAAGGTAATTTTGCAAGCTACGACCATAGAAGGCGATATTCTACCGGAGATTGCGTCGATTACCTTGGTTCCGATTCAAGAATAAACTATCTTTAGGAAAACCTGAATAAATCATTTATAGCTAAACCATTTTGCCGTCAAAGGCCTAAAAAGTGCCGGTAAAGACGAACAGAAAATAAATTATAAACAAAGAATGAAAAGAAGAGAATTTATAGCCAAGGGGATTGTATCCTCTTTGGCTTTTACAATTGTCCCTCGTGTTGTGTTGGGGGGAAATGGATTCCTTGCACCAAGCGATCGGATCAATCTTGGCTTTATTGGTGTAGGAAAACAATCCTATACCTTAATGAATGGCCTCAATCGCTGTAAGGAAATCGCCAGTCTGGCTGCATGTGATGTAGATCGTAACAAATTGACTGCATTTATTGCTGCAACAACAAAAAAACAAACGGAACTATCAAAGGCACAGGTCGATATAAAAGCATATAACCATTATCGGGAACTGTTGGGTCGAAAAGATATTGATGCGGTTGTCATCGCGACGCCGGATCATTGGCATGCACAGATTGCGGTCGATGCTGCTAAAGCTGGAAAGGATATCTATTGTGAGAAACCTCTTGCGCTTACCATTGCCGAAGGTCGGGCAATGGTCGATGCAACCCGCAAATATAAACGTGTATTTCAAACAGGTAGCATGCAGCGCTCGTCGTACAATTTTAGACAGGCCGCAGAACTGGTTCTCAACGGTTATATCGGTAAAATAAAGGAAATCAACGTATCTGTTGGCGAGCCGGTCAAGCAATGTGATCTTCCATCCATGCCAGCACCCGACTATCTCGACTGGGATATGTGGGTAGGACCTTCACCCTATAGGGGATACAACCCAATCTTAAGTCCGCCATTGGAAGATGATAAATGGGCATGGTGGCGCGGCTATCGCGATTTTGGCGGTGGTTATATCACCGATTGGGGGGCGCATATGTTTGACATCGTCCAATGGGCATTGGGCATGGACGAATCTGGCCCAGTTCATTTTAATCCACCCAAAGAAGCCAATAGCAACACGGGGCTTTCCTTTAGCTACGCAAATGGTGTTAAGGTAAATCATGTGCAATGGGGAGTACATAATGCGATTCAGTTTATCGGTGAAAAAGGTAAGATTGAAGTAAGCAGAGAATTTATCCGCTCGAATCCGGAAAATTTGGCCAATCTTAAATTGACATCTGCAGATCGTCGTCTGTATTATAGCGATAATCACTATCAGGACTGGGTTGATGCGATTAAAAAAAGAAGCAAGCCTATCTGTGATGTGGAAATAGGCCACCGGACGAGCTCAGTGTGCAATGCCATTAATATTGCTTATGAACTTCAAAAGGATTTGAAATGGAATCCAAAAAAAGAACAGTTCGACAATGACTATGCTAATCTCATGCGCAGCCGACCCTATCGCGGTGAATGGGATTTTAGAAAATTCTAGTCTTTGCTGTAAATTTTCGACTCAGGCTTGACAAGATTGTTTTGTCAAGCCTGTTTTGTTTATTGATCAATATTTCTACCACAATACAGACCTGTATTACCCTATCTTAGACAGCAACATGTTATAGACATTGAATCGCATACTTGACAAGTTTGACCTTATATTTTCTAGCTATCAACTTCAACATTCTTTCGTATAATAGACGTTTTTTCTTCGGAACTTAGTCGTTGCTTATTCGGTTCCAACCGAAGTAGTACCGAACAAATACCGAATTAGTACCGAACAAACAGCGAGTAAAGTATGAAAATGGTATTAGGTAAAACTAGTTTTTGACTGGCCGAAATAGGCAAGTTGTCTGATGGCGGAAAGATGATGAAAGCTAGCATATTGGAATAATCATTTACAATGTTTGATCACTAGATTGCTTTTCTTATACGGTGATAAAAAAATACATGACTAGCTGATTTAAAACAGCGGGAACAAAAAAGAAAATTTGTTATTCTGGAGAGATAATTGCTTTATTTGTATTAAGCAATTATTAAATACGAACAGCAGAGGGAACCCCGATATGTCTCAATTAACAATAGTAGATTTGGCCAAAAGACTAGGCTTGTCAAAGTCCACCGTCTCCCGTGCATTTCGGGATAACGTCGATATTAATCCGGCTACGAAAGCTCGTATTTTGGCTATGGCCGAAGAAATAGGGTTTTCGCCAAATGTTTATGCAAGTAGCCTCAAAGCGAACAAAAGCCTGACTATTGCGATTATTATCCCCGAATTTGGCAATAAGTTTTTTTCACAGGCCATCAAGGGCATTGAAGCTGTGGCGCGGTCAAAGGGCTACCATACCTTGATTTACGTGACTGATCATCAGGTGCAGAATGAAGCCTCTATCATTCGTTCCTTAGCAAATGGGCGGGTGGATGGTGTTATCATCTCGGCTTCAGGTGAAGGAAAAGATCACTCCCATATCCAGTTGCTGGAAGAACGAGGTATTCCGGTGATGTTTTTTGACCGCGCATATGACGACTGGAAAGGGGGCTACATTACGGGAAATGACTTTGATTCGGCTTATCTCGCAACGAAGCATTTGATTACGAATGCCTGCAAACGGATTGCTTACCTCGCCATCAATCCCAATGTTTCTATTGGTAAGGTCCGTAAAAACGGGTACGAGAAAGCTTTGCTGGAAGCTGGAATGACGATCCATCCGGAACTGATCTTGGATACTGTTAACGATGCGGAACAAAATATGCGGGATATCGCCGCCTTGATCGAAAGGGAGAAACCAGATGCCATATTTGCTTCTGTTGAGCGCTTGGCGATTTCCAGTATCCGCGTTGCCAAGCAGCAGGGGATACGGATTCCGGAAGATCTCAAGATTATTTGTTTTTCCTGTCTGGATATCGCCGATCTCATTGATCCAGCACTCAGCGTGGTGAAACAACCGGCCTATGAAATGGGCGAATTAGTAACAAAATACCTCTTAGATAAGATGGATGATCCAACTAGTGATAAGTTTGCTAATTCGGTTTATCTTGATTCCCAGCTTATTTTTCAAAAATCCAGCCTGAAATAAGAAAAAAAATATTTGTTTTTTGTCATCCCATTATTTAGCTTTGATTACTTTCGGGAACATTCCCGAAAATGTTTAAATAATCAATTTGTATAAAATATTGGAAGGGGAAATCCAGAAAATCGCAATAGGCGATTTCTTTTTACCTTGATTTCGGGAACGTTCCCATTGTCAATTTCCAATGAAAACTAGTTATCGATGGGGAAGCATATCACGCGTTTAATAGGGTATCTTTGGATGGTCGTCCTATTAGCATCATGTGCAAATAAAAAAGATATTGTTGATATTGAACAGCCGCCTGTGACTGAACGGCAGGAGACCGGCCTCGTCAATCTTTCTTCTCCATTCCTCTTCTGGGATAGGGAAATTACACTGCAATTTGATTTTTCAAAAGGAAATGCGGCGTTAAAAGGCAGTACAGCAGATCTATACCTACACGCTGGATTGATCCCTATCAATGGTGGGAACTGGCAACACGTGGTGACAGACTGGTCAACGAACGACAATGCCTACAAATTGAAGTTTATCGCGGCTGGACTTTATTCATTCACATTTACTCCCGCCAAATTCTTTAACCTGAGCAACGCTGAGGCCTTTGGCCAGCTGGCATTTTTGGTACGCAATGGCGATGGATCGCTGATCCAACGAAACCAAAATAATTCAGATTTATTTCTGCCTCTTGTGGCGAGCAATGGGCAGGCGATTCGATTTGTGTCACCTACGCTGCAACCCACTGATCCGATTACAACCGAGCATATGTATGTCGTTGGCGAAGATTTGAAGCTTGAAGTTCAGGCAACGCGGTCCGGAAAAATCAGTATCTGGGACAATGGCCAGCAACTAGCAGAATCTACTGCTGCGCTGTCGTTGGAAAAATCCGTCAGCTTACAAAGCAATGGGCTGCATGAGCTTGAGGCACGTCTGGAAATCGGTGGCCAGGTCGCTACGACTAAAATCACATTACTTGTACAGGCAAAACCGGCCATTGCGGCGCTTCCAAGAGGCGTTAATCCCAACGGGACGACAATCAATAAGGAAAAAGGACAAGTCAGTTTCGCATTGACTGCCCCCTTGAAAAACAGTGTGTATCTATTGGGGGATTTTAACGGTTATAAAGCATTGCCAGCCTATGCGATGAGTCAGACACCGGATGGTAAAACCTGGTGGGTGACTTTATCTAATCTGGATTTCGCTCAAAAATATACTTATGAGTTTTTGGTCGATGGTCAACTTTATATTGCTGACCCCTATGCCGAACTGATTCTCGATCCACAAAATGATCCGGCCTTGGGTCTGACAAGCAATGTTCTGCCAGCTTATCCGGCAGCAGCGCACGGAATTGTGGGGGTATTGGATCTCGCAGAAAAGCCTTATTCTTGGAAAAACAGCTCATTTACTAAACCTGCGCAAGGTAATCTGGTGATTTATGAATTGTTAGTCCGTGATTTTGTCAAACAGCATCGGTACACCACACTAAAAGACTCCCTAGCTTATTTAAAACGCTTAGGGGTTAATGCGGTTGAATTGATGCCTGTCCAGGAATCGGAGGGAAATTCGACTTGGGGTTATAATCCTTCTTTCCATCGTGCTCTGGATAAATATTATGGATTGAAAAATGACTTGAAAGCCTATGTGGATGCTTGTCATGAAAACGGTATTGCCGTGATTTTGGACGTTGTATTTAATCATGCTTTTGGTCAGTCCCCACTCGTACAGCTCTATTTTGAACAGGGCAATGTCGCTGGGAATAGCCCTTGGTTCAATACCGTCGCTAGACATCCGTTCAATGTCGGTTTCGACTTCAACCATGAAAGTAGCTATACCCAAACCTTTGTCAAGGATGTGTTGACCTATTGGATGCAAGAGTATAAAATTGATGGTTTTCGATTTGACTTGTCCAAAGGATTCACGCAGAAAAATTCCGGGACTTCGGAAAATGACCTCAGCGCCTGGAATGCCTATGATGCATCCCGTGTGGCCATTTTGAAGCAATACCAGCAGCATGTTCATCGCATAGATCCTTCCTGTTATATTATTCTTGAACATCTTGGTGGAGATCAGGAAGAAATGGAGCTGGCACAATCGGGCATGCTGCTCTGGAATAATATGAACACTGTCTTCAATGAAGCAGCAATGGGATGGAATGCAAATAATGGATCAGATCTGGGCAGATTGTTTGCCACCAGCCACGGTATGGCGCAGCCTTCTTTTGTATCCTATATGGAAAGTCACGACGAACAACGGCTGTTGTTCAAATGCCTAAATTATGGGAATTCATCAGGCAGTTATAACATCAAAAACTTGAGTACAGCGCTCAAACGTATGGAATTGGCGGCCCTGTTTTTATTGGCTTCACCGGGGCCAAAGATGATCTGGCAGTTTGGTGAATATGGCTATGATGTGTCTATCGACGAAAATGGACGTACGGGTGAAAAACCGCTTTTATGGAATTATCTGCAACAAGAAGCGCGTAGGCAGCTCTTTGAGACCTATGCCAAACTCACACGTTTTAAAACGCAAAATAACATCTTTCAAAATGGAAATATCACTGCCGCAGGTGTAAAAGATGCGGTGAAATATTTTGTGCTGGAAAAAGATGGGCAACAAGTAGGGGTACTTGGCAATTTCGGAGTAGAAGATGCGGAGTTTGCATTGCCACAAACATTAAAGGGACAGTGGGTGGATAATTTTACGGGGAAAGAGCTCAACTGGTCCGGCCAGTCAAAACTGAGCCTTTTACCAGGGCAATACCAATTGATAAGCAAAACAAAACTAAATAAATAAACGGTTATTTTATGAACAAACAGCTATTACGTCCATTTTGGGCTCTGAACATGTTACTTGGGGTAAGTGCTTCGGCATTCGCCCAACAGGCGACGCTTCAAGGGCGAGTAATGGACCAGAAAGGAAATTCCTTGGTCGGTGCCACAGTGCGCTTCGAGGATATTCAAAAATCGCTGTCTACCAATGCGAATGGGGATTTTAGCTTGGATAGACTGCAAACGGGGAAATTACACCTGAAAGTGAGCATGGTCGGATATGCGAGCTTGGATACTCTAATCCAAGTGAACGATGGACGAAATCCGTTAAACCTCTACCTTAAATCCAATACGAGTGCCCTAGAGGAGGTCGTCGTTATTGGTTACGGTACACAAAAGAAAAGTGATCTTACGGGATCGATCAGTACGGTAACATCAAAAGACTTTCAAAAAGGACAGATTTCTTCTCCTGAGCAGCTCATAATGGGTAAAGTACCGGGCGTGCAGATCACAACCAGTGGCGGACAGCCAGGAGCAGGAAGCACAATTCGTATCCGGACGGGAGCTTCCTTAAACGCCAGCAATGATCCACTTATTGTTGTTGATGGAATCCCATTGGCTGGTGGTGGCATTTCAGGGGTTGCCAATCCCTTGAGTATGATTAATCCAAATGATATCGAGACGTTTACTATCCTGAAAGATGCCAATGCAACAGCAATCTATGGTTCGCGTGCATCCAATGGTGTCATTATGATTACCACCAAGAAAGGTAGCCGTGCCGGTACACAAGTCAATTTCAGTACACAGAATTCACTGGCGACAGTAGCTAAGAAAGTCGATTTATTGTCCGCAGATCAGATTCGTGATTATGTCAATGCAAATGGAACCGACGCGATGAAAAAGCTGTTGGGAACAGCGAATACCGATTGGCAGGATGTGATCTATGGTAATGCTTTTACAACGGATAATAATATCAATATCGCCTCAAAAGTTGCCAAGATGCCTTATCGTGTTTCGGTCGGATATATGAACCAGAATGGTGTGCTGAAAAATGACAACATGAAGAGGACAGCAACTTCACTGGCCTTGACACCCAATTTTTTCGATAATCATCTGAAACTGGAGGTAAACGCACGCGCAACTTGGTCGAAATCCAAATTCGCAACGCAGGACGCTATCGGTTCAGCCATACAGTTTGACCCGACCCAACCGGTCTATGTTGATGATAAAAATAGCTTTGGAGGATACTACGAATGGATACAGGGAGGGAAACCGAATCCAAATTCGCCCAGAAACCCTTTGGCATTACTGGAATTGCGAAAAGATATTGGAGATGTCTTTCGGAGCACGGGAAATGCCAAATTAGACTACAGCATGCATTTCTTGCCCGAGCTTCATGCTAACCTGAATGTGAGTTATGATTTGGCTCGTGCTAAAGGAAACACCCTGACACCTGCTATTGCGGCGCGTAATTTTAATGAAGGAGGGGAACGTACACAGTATAAGTCAGATATCAACAATAAAGTGTTGGAATTCTATCTGAAATATGATAAAGAATTGCCAGCTATAAAAAGTAATATTGACGCTACCTTGGGCTATGGCTATTATAAAAATAGCACGAAGTCCTATAATTTCGATCGCACCAGTGAGGCAGGGGACATTTTGACCTCGGTGAATCTTCCTTTTGATAAACCTGAAAATCTGCTGATCTCCTATTATGGACGGATGATCTATTCCTATGACAACCGTTATGTGCTGTCCGGAACGTTAAGGGCGGACGGATCTTCCCGATTCAGTCCCGATAATCGCTGGGGATATTTTCCATCGGTGGGCTTTACCTGGCGAGCAAAAAATGAAGGTTTCTTAAAAGATCACAACGCGATCTCGGATCTGAAACTACGGTTGAGTTATGGGAAAACCGGACAACAGGATGGTATAGCAAATTATTCCTATATGCCTAATTATACCATAGGTGGTGACCAGTCGATGTACCGTTTTGGCAATGAATATTATTATTTGTACTCGCCGGTAGTTTACGATGGTGATATCCGTTGGGAAAGTACCACAACCTATAATGCCGGAATCGATTTTGGTTTTAACGATAATCGCATTTATGGTAGCGTGGACTATTATTCGAAGAAAACCAAGGACCTATTGAGTACCATTCCGATTGCGGTGGGATCCAACTTTAGCAATTTTCTACTGACCAACGTCGGTAATATGGAAAACCAAGGTCTTGAATTTAATCTACATGTGTTACCGGTTAAAACGGAAAATTCAACCTTGGACCTTGGCATCAACCTGACCTATAACAGAAGTAAAGTCACCAATTTGACGCTATCGGACGATCCGAGTTTTATGATCGAAACAGGTGGTATCCGTGGTGGTACGGGCAACAATATTCAGGCCCACATGGTGGGGTATACACCTTATAGCTTTAGGGTCTATCAACAGGTATATGATGATGCTGGAAAACCAGTAGAGGGGTTGTATGTGGATCGCAACGGCGACGGCGTGATCAGTGATAGCGACCGTTACATGTATAAATCGCCTTTGCCTAAATATCTGATCGGTTTTTCGGCTGCTTACTCGTACAAAAAATGGTCTGCAAGCACAACTTTGAGAGCCAATTTGGACAACTATGTCTACGATAATGTTTCGTCCAATTTTGGAAGCAGTTACAATGTGATCGACCAGGCATCTTTGGTGATCAACAATGCACCTGTGGACTTTTTGAATACCAATTTCAAAGAAAAACAGTTACTCAGTGATTATTATGTCAAAAATGCTTCTTTTTTAAAGATGGATAACCTTAATGTCGCTTATCAGGTTGGTCATTTTATCCGCAACAGCAAAGCTACGCTTTCGATTTCGGCTACCGTGCAAAATGTATTTACGATTTCAAAATACAAAGGCGTGGATCCTGAAATTTCCAATGGTATAGATGATCGTTTTTATCCTAGACCACGTACCTATGTACTCGGAGTCAATGTCAATTTTTAAACTGAAAGAATTTGATTTAAAGCATAAACAACATGAAAAAACTAAATAAATATATAACGGTCTGTTTAATGGCACTATCGCTTTCGAGCTGCCATAAGGATTTGGATCTCAAACCGACCAATGATGTCACCGCGGATCTAGCCTATAAGGATTTCAAAGGGTATACAATGGCTTTCGCGCGATTATATGGTTCATTGACCATGACCAGTACCTCGGGGCCAAACAATACAGATCTAGGTGGTCTCGATGCGGGTACTTCGGATTTCTTGCGTCTTTTTTGGAATGCACAGGAACTGACAACAGACGAGGCCGCTTGTGCATGGCTTAATGATGGCGGAGTTAGCGGTTTGGATTACCTCAAGTTTGATGATAGTAACCCCATGCTCCGCGGTCTTTACACCCGTTGTATCTATAGTGCTACGCTCGTCAATGAATTTCTAAGAGAAAGTACAGATGCGAAATTGAGCGGCCGCGGCATCTCGGATGCAGATAAAACCGAAATCGCTTACTATCGTGCCGAAGCTCGCTTTTTGCGTGCATATAACTATTGGGTATTGCTTGATCTGTTTGGAAATCCTCCCTTTGTAACCGAAGAAACTCCCGTAGGGAAGGTGTCTCCACCGCAGATTAAGAGAGCTGAACTCTTTGCTTATGTGGAAAAAGAACTCCTGGAAGTCGCCAATCAACTGAAAGGAGCCAAACAGAACGTTTATGGACGTATTGACCAAGTAGCCGCATGGGGATTATTGGCCAGATTGTATCTCAATGCCGAGGTGTACCTGGGAACTGGCAATAAAAAATATGGCGAAGCCATTACCTATGCCGAAAAGGTGCTGAACTCAGGCTATAGCTTGGGCACGAATTATAGCCAATTATTTTATGCGGATAATGATGTCAACAATCCTGAATTTATTTTCTACTTGCCCTATGACGGTACCAAAACACAAAGTAAAGGTGGAACGACTTACCTCATCAATGCTGCTATCGATGCAACAATGAATCCGACTTCCTTTGGTGTTCCCGGAGGTGGTTGGGCCGGTAACCGCGTACGCGATAATATCGCAACGATTTTTGGTGATTATTCCGGCGCAACGGACAAGCGTGCGATGTTTCACTTAAATACAAGTGTTAAAATTGAAGATATCGCTGTCTATAAGCAGGGTTTGGCCGTGACCAAATTCCGTAATGTGAACAGAGATGGATCGGCACCTACCGCCGCAGAAGGTTTTGTGGCATCTGTAGACTTTCCATTAATCCGCCTCGCTGAGATGAATTTGATTTATGCTGAGGCGACATTGCGTGGTGGAACAGGTGGTACGATGGCCAAGGCACTCGATTATGTGAATAAGCTGCGTGTCCGTGCCTATGGTAACAACAGCGGAAACTTAACCAATCTTTCGTTGGACGATATTCTCAACGAACGCGTTAAGGAACTATACTGGGAAGGATTTAGAAGGTCTGATTTGATCCGCTATGGAAAATTTACGGGCGATAATTACCTATGGCCATTTAAAGGCGGTGTATTGGCAGGACAGGCAGTGGAAAGCTATCGGGTATTATTTCCCATTCCTGCGGCAGATTTGATTGCTAACTCAAATCTTGTTCAAAATCCGGGTTATAATTAATTGAGTATCATATTGGAGTGTCGGGCAGTATCGTATTCCATGACGTGCAATCGATAGGCCTGACGGACGCCAAAATAAAAAATAAAGGGATGAAAATTAGACACTATATCGGAATGATCCTGACTTTGTTTGTGGTCTTCCAGAGTTGTAAAAAAGATGAAACACAAGCAAGATTGGCTAGCGACGATGCCATAAAACCGGCGACATTGACCCTCGATAAAACCGCGGTGACCCTGTCAAAAGATAATGCCAGTGACACTGTGTTACACCTTACACTGGTACAGTCTGACTTTGGCTTTCAAGCTGCTGTGACCAATGTGCTGCAGATCGGTTTGAAAGGGGATAATTTTAAAACTGTAAAGGAAGTGGTGATCCCCAATGGCCGGACAAGCCTGGGATTTACGGGCAATGAACTGAATGGGTACCTACTTTCCCTTGGCGTGCCAACCGGAACAGTTTCTGATTTTGATGTTCGCCTCAAGTCGAGTATCAATACGAAAATTGCCGCTGTGTTTTCAGCTTTGGCAAGTCTTAAAGCAAGCCCGTATGCTTCGACGAGCTATTTGTATGCCATAGGCGCGTACGAAGATTGGGTAGAGGCCAATGCCGAATCGTTGATTTCGCCGACGAGCGATGGAATCTATACGGGAATAATCAATTTTCCAGAAGGAAAATTGACATTTAAACTGACACCTGAACGGAATTGGAGTAATTCGTATGGAGAGACAGAGCCGGGTAAATTAGTTTACAATGGCGGTCAGGACATCAAGGCTCCGCGCACAGGCAATCTCGAGCTTCAGGTCAATACCAACACAAATACCATTTCATACAAAGACCATAGCTGGGGCATTATCGGTAGTGCCACACCGAAAGGTTGGGATGCGGATACGGATATGAAATACGACAACGCCAATCAGGTATGGAAGCTGACCGTTAGTTTGACGGCGGGGGAAATCAAATTCCGTAAAAACCACGATTGGGGAACTAATTTTGGTGGAGCAAATGGAACCTTGGAAGCTGGTGGTGCCAATATCACTGTTGCAAGTGCAGGTACCTATGATATTGTCGTGGATTTCAATGCAAATACCTATACGCTGACAAAGAAATAGCACATTATGTTAAAGAGCAATAGAAAGATTACCACCGTATTGGTGGCACTAACAGTGCTTGGATGGAGCCCCTTAAAGGGGCAATCCATCCAACGCATAGAACCCCTAAACTGGTGGGTAGGAATGGAAAATCCGACACTACAACTGGTGATCTATGGACCTGAGATTGGAAAAACCGATGTGCAGATTGAGGATAAGGGGATAGAGCTTGTGAAAATCAACCGGGTAGAGAATCCGAACTATTTATTTTTGGATGTCAAGGTTACTGCTTCGGCTAAACCGGGCTGGTCAACTTTGACCTTTAGCCAGGGAAAGAAAAAGCTAACTTACCGCTATGAATTAAAACAAAGAGACCAAAAAGTAAAAGCGCAAGGGGTGAACAGTGCGGACTTGATCTACCTGATTATGCCGGATCGTTTTGCAAACGGCAATAAGGCAAACGACCAAGTAAAGGGGATGCTGGATATGAGCTTAAACCGGGATTCGATGTACCTGCGTCACGGTGGTGATCTGGAGGGGATCATCGGTAAGCTGGATTACTTACAAGATCTTGGCGTGACATCGTTGTGGTTAACACCCGTGTTGACCAACGATATGCCGCAAGCTTCCTACCATGGCTATGCCAATACCGAAACCTATCATATCGATCCGCGCTTTGGCAGCAACGATACCTATGTGCAATTGGGCGAACAACTGCATAAGCGTCAGATGAAATTGATTTTTGACGTAGTGCCCAACCATATTGGAAGCTATCATTGGACGGTGAAAGATAAGCCCATGTCCGATTGGCTCAATGAATGGCCAAGCTATATACAGACGTCTTACAAAGACCAAACTGTTTTCGATCCCTATGCCTCGGCAGATGACAAAAAGAAAATGGTCAAAGGCTGGTTTGTTCCGACCATGCCTGATATGAATGAGCAGAACCCGTATGTCCAAAACTATTTGACCCAAAGTCACATCTGGTGGATAGAGACTGCGGCAATTGATGGATTCCGTATCGATACCTATCCCTATAATGACCTTGATTTTATGGCCAAATGGACCGATCGGATCCAGCAGGAGTATCCCAATTTTACGTTTTTTGGCGAGACTTGGGTGCATGGCGTAGCTAACCAGGCTTATTTTCTGGGCGGAAAACACGTAGGTCAAGAGGTGGATTCCAAGCTGATGGGTGTCACGGATTTTCAGCTCAATTACGCGATAGGTGATGCGCTCAATCAAAAGACTGAATGGACCGCAGGCGCGAATAAATTATATTCTACCTTGGCCTCAGACTATCAATACCCCACGCCTGAGCGCAATGTGCTTTTTCTGGATAACCACGATAAGGATCGTTTTTTCTCCGTTGTGGGCGAAAATGTACAGAAATACAAATCAGCCATGGCTTGGCTGATGACCACGCGGGGGATCCCACAACTGTACTATGGCGCGGAGATTCTGATGAAGAACTTTTCCAATCCCGATGGCTTATTACGGGAAGATTTTCAGGGTGGTTTTGCAGGTGACAAAATGAATAAGTTTAACCCCGAAGGGAGAACCAAGCCCGAGCAAGATATGTGGAGCTATGTGCAGACCTTAGCCAATTACCGAAAACAGCATGCTGTTTTACAAACCGGTAAAACAATGCAATATGTACCGGAGGATGGAATTTATGTTTATTTCCGTTATAACGAGCAGCAGACCGTCATGGTTGTGATGAATTGCAATGATGTGGCCAAGGAGATCAAACTGGATCGCTTTAAGGAAAGAAATAGCAAAGTAAAATCCTATTTCGATATTATCCAAAAGCAGGAGACTAGTCCGGCTGACAATACCTTGAAATTGGAAGCTTATGAGACTAAGGTGCTTGAACTTAAGTTTTAACACAATTTAAAATTCTATATAGTTCATTTTTCAATGATTAATTATAATACTATAAAAGCCGTAATATTTGATTTGGACGGTGTGTTGGTGGATACGGCAATCTACCATTTTCAAGCTTGGCATAGATTGGCAGAAGGCTTGGGCTATTCGTTCAGCATTGTTGACAACGAGCAGCTGAAAGGGGTCAGTCGTATCGAATCCCTGGAGCTGATTTTGAAATGGGCAGGACTCGAAAAATCCGAATCGGAAAAGGAAGATTTGCTACGGCAGAAAAACCAGTGGTATCTGGAACTGATCGAGCAGCTTAGTCCAGCCCATTTGCTTTCCGGAAGCCTCGAATTGCTAAAAAAGCTGCGGGAAAAGGAAATTAATATTGCACTTGGCTCGGCCAGTAAGAATGCATTGGGAATTCTCCAGAAAACAGGAATCGTTGGTTATTTCGATGCGCTGATTGATGGAAATGCGGTTCAGTTGTCAAAACCCAACCCCGAAGTATTTCTCAAAGGTGCGGAAGCATTGGGGATAGCAACAGCGGATTGCCTGGTCTTGGAAGATGCGCAGGCTGGAATTGACGCGGCAAGGGCTGCAGGTATGCAAGTGATAGGGATAGGACAAGCCGAACATCTAAAAGGAGCAGATTTGGTCGTGGCTGATTTAGGGTTCTTAGTCGGTAAATTTTAACGTGTAGTAGCAATTTAGGTGATGATACGGCGCTATAAATGACATTGGTAAACAAAACAATAATTATTTATAGCGGCTGTCATCGGCCGTTGAAAAAATTAAATCAATGAAAACATATATCAAACATAACCCTTGGCAAATTATTGAGGATACATTTCGTCCGGAGCATAACGAATTTTCGGAAAGTATCTTTGCAATTGGTAATGGTCGGATGGGGCAAAGGGCTAATTTTGAAGAAGACTTTAGCGGTAAATCCTTGCAGGGATCATATTTGGCTGGTATCTATTATCCCGACAAAACACGCGTGGGCTGGTGGAAAAACGGGTATCCTGAATATTTTGCCAAGGTCATCAATTCCGTGGATTGGATTGGCCTGCATATCCTTGTCAATGGTCAGGTACTTGATCTGGCTAAAGCAAAGGTCACAGCTTTTGAACGCCGCTTAGATATGCAGCAGGGTATGCTATACCGCAGTTTCGTTGTTGAAATGCCAGATGGTGTGCAGATTAAGGTTGAGGCAAGTCGAATGTATCATCTGTTTGCTTCCGAAACGGCTTCCTTGCAATACAGGATAGCGGCACTTTCGGACGACATAACGCTAACGGTCACTTCGCGATTAAATGCCGAAGTAACCAACCGTGATAGCAACTACGACGAAAAATTCTGGGAAAGTGTAGGCCAAGGTAGGGACGGGGATGGTATTTTTGTGGCTGCGCGGACCAAGAAAACGGGTTTTGAGGTATATGCTATGCTCGAGACTAGCATAAAGACTGCGACAGTAACATACGGCGTACAGGATACGATCATAAGTTCAGGTTGTATGGCTGAGGTCTATAGCGTGAATCTGGCTAAATCACAGACTTGTAGTATTGAAAAACGTGTCGCCATTGTTACATCGCAGAATCATGCGGTAGCTCAGCTAAAAGAAGTTGCTCATGAGCATTTACGAGCGTTTAGAGGGCTTGACTTTGATCAGTTAAAGGAAAAGCAGGCAGCAGCATGGCAAACGGTCTGGGCAGAAAGTGATATTGAAATTAGTGGTGATGTCGCGGCACAGCAAGCGATACGGTACAATATTTTCCAACTCAATCAAACCTATACCGGAGAAGATGAGCGGCTCAATATCGGTCCGAAAGGGTTTACGGGTGAGAAATATGGCGGTGTCACCTATTGGGATACTGAAGCGTACTGTATCCCTTTTTACCTCGCTACACAATCACCAAAAATAGCACGCAATCTATTGATTTACCGCCATCAACAATTGGATAAGGCCATTGAAAATGCCGCCAAGCTGGGATTTGACAAAGGAGCAGCGCTCTATCCCATGGTTACGATCAACGGGGAGGAATGCCATAACGAATGGGAGATCACCTTTGAGGAAATCCATCGCAATGGGGCCATCGCATTTGCCATCTACAATTATGTCCGTTATACAGGCGATGAAGACTATATTTGGTCACATGGTTTGGAAGTGTTGGTGGCGATTAGCCGATTCTGGGCACAGCGTGTCAACTGGAGCGCCGAACGTGGGCAATATGTCATGTTGGGCGTAACGGGACCGAATGAATATGAAAACAATGTGAACAACAACTGGTATACCAACCGCATTGCCTCCTGGTGTCTGGAGTATACGCTCGAATGTTTGAAAAAGCTGGAGCAGCCGAAGTCTGACAACCTTAGTGCATTGAAAGCTAAGCTGGCAATTGGAGCTGAAGAACAACAAAAATGGCAGCATATCATTGATAATATGTATTATCCTTTTGATGCGCAACGCAATGTGTATTTACAGCAAGATGGTTTTCTGGACAAAGAGCTGATTCCTGTGGCGCAACTCGATTCATCACAACGGCCCATTAATCAGCATTGGAGCTGGGATAGGATTCTGCGTTCCTGTTATATCAAACAGGCTGACGTATTGCAGGGTTTTTATTTCCTCGAGGATCAATTCGACCGAGATACACTAAGCAGGCATTATGAATTCTATGAACCACTGACAGTACATGAAAGCTCACTTTCTCCTTGTGTACATGCGATATTGGCGGCTAAACTCAATAAAGCTGAAAAAGCGTACGAGTTTTATCTGCGGACTTCGCGTTTGGATCTGGACGATTATAACAACGACACCGAAGATGGCTTACATATTACGTCCATGGCCGGTACGTGGATGACGATCGTGGAAGGTTTTGCGGGAATGCGGATCAAGGCTGGAAAACTTTACCTCAATCCCATGTTGCCGAAAGAATGGGAAGGGTATAAATTCCGTGTATTATTTCGTGGATCTACCTTGTTGATCGCGGTACATGCCGATGGTTATACGATCGAAAATATCAGTGATACAGCGGCTCATATCCAAACAGCAACCGAAACTTTCATACTCAGTGGACTGAGCAAAAAACAGGTGCCGCAGGTTAGATAAACCCTTGTTTTCAGCAGCAGAAATGGATTCTTTTGCTGCTGAAAATCGGGATTAAATGATAATTAATTGTATTTTGTCTTAAATTTTGATAGCCTATTATGGGAAATAAACCTGAATTAAGCATTAGCCAGGTCGTCAATATGAGTTTTGGGTTTCTGGGGATACAAATGGGCTTTGCTTTGCAAAATGGCAATGCCTCCCGTATTCTACAGACTTTTGGTGCTGATGTGGAACACCTTTCGCTATTTTGGCTTGCGGCTCCGATTACGGGGATGATTGTACAGCCAATTATAGGGCATTATAGCGATCGAACCTGGAATAGATTGGGCCGTCGTCGACCCTATATTTTGGTGGGGGCGCTGTTGACCACTTTGACCTTATTTTTAATGCCCAATGCGGCATTGTTTACAACATTACTGGCGCCACTTTGGATAGGAGCAGGCTTACTGATGTTTATGGATGCGTCCATTAATGTAACGATGGAGCCCTTTAGGGCCTTGATCGGCGATAATCTCCCCAGCAGCCAGCGGAGTCTGGGTTTTTCGGTACAGACCTTTTTAATTGGTATTGGAGCTGTTTTGGGATCACTGCTTCCGTTTATACTGACGAAGTATTTTCATGTAGCGGGAACTTCCGAAGTTGGGCAGGTACCCAGCAATGTCATTTACTCCTTTTATTTGGGCGGTTTCGTACTACTGCTGACGGTGTTGTGGTCTGTGTTCAAAACGAAGGAGTATTCGCCGGGTGAACTCCAGAAATTTTCGGATACTATTGCAGCTGAACAGGAAGCAGCACCAAAATTTGGTTTGCGATCCATTGTTAGCGACATCGGTAAAATGCCAATGATTATGCGTAAGTTGGGTTGGGTGCAGTTTTTCTCCTGGTTTGCCCTCTTTATGATGTGGGTATACACAACTCCGGCGATTGCAGATTCGGTTTTTTACTTGCGCGAAGGCAATCGGCAGGATCTCTATATGGAGGCTGCCAACTGGGTAGGTGTGCTCTTCGGTATTTATAATGGGGTTTCGGCAATATATGCCTTGTTTATTCCGCGGATAGCCAAACGCTTCGGGCGTGGAAAAACGCATGCCCTCGGTCTTTCCATTGGCGGACTCTCTTTAATTTCATTGTTCCTGATCAAAGATGCTAATCTCCTGATCCTTCCCATGATCGGTATTGGTATCGCTTGGGGGAGTATTCTGGCGATGCCGTATGCAATTTTGAGCGATCATTTGCCGGCGGGTAAAATGGGGGTTTATATGGGACTTTTCAACTTCTTTATTACCCTGCCTCAGATCGTGTGTGGTTTTTTCGGAGGCATGATCATCAAATATTTTTTTCACAGCCAATCGATTTATGGATTATTGTTGGCCGGTGTATTTATGTTGCTGGCGGCATTTTTCGTTCCAAAAAGTAAACACTAAGGTCATTATCGTAGACGTATTGGATCTAGCCTACGTCTACGATTTTTTTCTTACTTCGCTCGAGGCCCTCAATTGGATTTTATTCGCTTCCTGAATCTATCCTGACCTTCTTTCGTTATCTTGGGCAGTTTTCTACGCCATCGGGATATTCATCTTAAAAACGAGTATCCATCACTTGCTGTTTTCAAGAATATAGCTGCTCGGTGACATGCCGTAATGTTTATGAAAGTCCCTTGAAAAATTGGATTGCACGGTATAGCCGACCATAGTGGACACCTGGGTAATGTTATATTCTTTTTTTGTGAGCAGTTCTGCCGCCTTTTTTAATCGTGAAATATTGATCAATTCATTGGGCGTTAAGTCAGAGAGCCCTTTGATTTTGCGGTAGAGGGTTGGACGGCTCATATGCATCAATTTGGCCAGTTCATCGACATTGAGGTCTATCGTTGAAATATTTTCGTAGATAACCGTATTGAGCTGGCTGATAAAGTCTTTGTCCGGTGCAGATACATTGATATCCATTAAATTGGAATTTGAAGAATTGGTGAAGTAATTCTTGATAATTTTGCGGTTCTTGAGGATATTGCGTATTTGTACCATCAGGAATTCAAGCGAAAAAGGTTTTTCAATATAGGCATCGGCACCATTTTTTAAACCTTGAATTTTTGAATCCAGTGCATTTTTTGCCGTAAGGAAAATCACGGGAATATGACTATACAGAATGTCCGTTTTGATGCGTTTGCATAAGGCGAGCCCATCCATAATAGGCATCATAATATCTGTCAGTACGAGTTGAACATTCTCTTGGTCTAATATTTCGAGTGCTTCGGCACCATTGCTGGCCCGTAGTATCGTATAGCTGGTTTTTAATTCTTTATTGAGGTAAGCCAGTATTTCTTTATTATCCTCGACGAGCAGAATCACTGGTTTTTCTTCCTCCTGTTCATCCAATTTATCATTCAACAGGTTATCATCGCTATCTTCCTGAAAAGATTTGATATCCAGCGATTGCTCCTGAAAAATTGGCAGAGAAAGAAGGAATATATTGCGGTTTTCCTCCAGATGTACAAGGGATAAGGTTCCTCGGTGCAATTCGACCAAAGAGCGGGATAGGGGAAGACCAATGCCAGTTCCCGTATCTTTATCGGATTCGTTTAACCGATAAAATGGTTCAAATATTTTTTCTCTCTTCTCAAAGGGAATGGGCTCACCGTCATTCTTAAACTCAATATTGAACATAATATCATCGCTATTAAAAGGAAGGAGCTTGACATGGACTTCTTCATCCGCATATTTGATTGCGTTGTGAATAAGGTTAGTAAAAATTTTTCGCAAAGCTTCTTCATCCACATAAGCAGTGAGGCTAATGCGTGGAAGGCTGAGGTCATAGTGCAGCTGTTTATCTTTCGCCAGATAATTTAGATCGTGGAATACTTCGGATAGCAAGGCGTTGATATCCGTTTTCGTAAAAATAAGACTCATATTGTTGGTTTCTGCTTTTCTAAAATCCAGTAATTGGTTGGTCAGGCGAATTAATCGCGCTGTATTTTTTTCAATCAGTGCGAGATCTTTAACCGTGTCGCGGTCGGTGAATTTTTGATTATTTATTATTTTCTCCAGGGGCATTTTGATCAACGTGAGTGGCGTACGGATTTCGTGGGCCAGGTTGGTAAAGAACTCCAGCTTGAGATTATAGATTTCCTGTTCTTTTTTTCGTTCATAGCTATCCATCTTTTGCGTATTGTTGGCCTTTAATAGCAAAAAATAATAGCGCAATACGAGCAGGGCAATCGTACCGAAGCTCAGAAAATAAAGTAAATAGGCCCAGCCTGACAACCACCAGGGAGGGGAAACGATGATAAGCAGTTTTTTTTCGGCCGGATTCCAGACACTGTTATTATTTGCGCCCCTGAACTTAAATGTATAAGTGCCCGGTGGGAGTTTATTGTAATAGATCTTTTGATTGCCAGTAATATCGGTCCAGTCTTTGTCATAGCCTTCCATGATATAACGATAGGGATTGCTTTTTGGGGACACAAAGCTCAAGGCTGCAATATTGAAACTGATATTGGAGTTATCGTAGGTGAGTTGGATCTCCTGTGATAGGGAGATGGACTGTTTCAGTATGCCATTTTCACGAACAGGTATGCTCACATTGTTAATCTGAATACCGCTGATGAATATAGGCGGAATAAAACTATTCTTAATGGATTTTGTGGGGTTGAAGCTGACCATTCCTTTGATGGTGCCAAAATATAAGGTCCCGTCGCTATCTTTAAAAGCTGAATTATAATTAAACTGATCTGCGGGAAGCCCGTCCCTTGATGTATAGATGACCCTCCGGGGAACACCCTCATCCAGTCTGACCAATCCACCACCGGTTGATATCCATATGCTCTTATTGTCGTCTTCCAGGACTTTGAATACTTGGTTTGACGGTAAGCCCGATTCGGTCAGATAGTTGGTGAAACGTCCATCACGTCGGTATTTTGAAAGCCCACTTTCAGTACAAAACCAGATGTTTTTTTTGCTGTCTTCAAATAAGCCATTCACGTAGTTATTGACGAGCGTATTTTGTTTGCCTTGCTCGGACAGTAAATGCTGTATCTGTCCCGAGCTGCGGTTATATTGATAGACCCCGCTGCCATAGGTATTGACCCAAAGTATGCCATATTCATCTTCATAAATACCCTGGATCCAAGCCGTAATGGGAAGGAGATCAAAACTGTCGCTTTTTTTGTTGTAGACGTATAATGCGCGGTCTGTCCCTACAAACATACTGTTGTCTTTGGACTTATAGATGCAGACGGCAAAGCTACTTTGTAAAGAACCCTTACCGATGCGGTCATAGTGTTTTTTTAATTTTCCGGTCTTTACGTCAAGTATATCAAGGCCATGTGTTGTGGAACCCACCCAGAGGTCATCGCCGATCGTGGCCAAGCCATGAACATTATTATGTGCAATACTTCCCTTTTTTCCATTGGCAACAAAATGTTGGATTTGCTGCGTCTGAGCATCTATTTTGTTCAGGCCTCCATCTTCTGTGCCTATCCAAAAATTTCCATATTTATCTTTGTTAATGTCGTGTACGATATTTCCTGATAAGGCTGATTTCCCAAATCCGGATAAGTATTTTTTGAAATTGTCGAATTGGTTGCTGTATTGATTAAAGCCGCCGAAAAATGTTCCGAACCAGATGTTGTCTTCGCGGTCCCGATAGAAATTCAAAACAGCGTTGTCCGATATGGCGAATGGATTGAGCAGATCTTTTTTGATATGTTGGCTTCGACCTGTGTGAATATCATACGTATATATTCCGGTCTCTGTTCCGATCCAGTAGACCGACTCTGTTTGTTGAATAATGCAATTCGCCTGAATGACTTTGTTGGGGTAATGGCTGGCGAATAGATTTTTTAGCGTTCCGTTTTTAAAATCAAATAAATAAGCTGAATTGATGGTGCCGACCATCAGCAGCGAGTCGTTAATGGCATAGACGGTCTTGGTATTGGACAGTGCTTTCCGATCTGTTTTTTTGAGCGCTATTTGAACAAATTTGCCCGTGTTGACTTGATACCGTTCGATCGTACTGTTATTGTCTGTTGTCCACAGGCCGCCTTTTTTGCTGCTGGTAATGGCCACCAAGGTATTTTTGTTTTGGTCGAATGAGACGATCTCTGTCGTGTAAGGATTATATCGATAGAGTTTTCCATTGGAAAGCAACCAGATAAAACCGGCGTATTCATGTATCGCATTTACTTCACCTATCGGTATACCCTTAAATGGTCTGAAATTTTCTTTAACGGGATCGTAACAATAGGTCCCCCATGTCGTTCCGACCCATAAGATACCTTGGCTGTCGGTAAGGATGCTTAATATGGATGAACTCCCGATACTTGTTGAATCCGAAGCGCTGTGCCGAAACACCTTAAATTGATTGCCGTCAAAACGATTAAGGCCATTCCTTGTCCCTAACCATAGAAAGCCCTGTACATCCTGAGTAATACACTTAACAGAACTATTGGAGAGACCATCGTGGGTTTGATAATTTTTGAAATAGAGCGATTGAGCCCGTAAGTTAGTCCATACGAGTAGCAGGCATAGGATAGGTATAAAGGTTATTCCGCGCAAAATTTATAATATCTATATAAAAATAGTCAATTAAAAGATAAAAAAGAGTTTTGTTGATACGCTTTGATATAAAATTGAGACGCTGTGATTGGAATTACAGTAGGGATTTGGCGATTTTTATAGTACAATAAATAACCAAAAATAAACGTATGCCTTGCCCTAAAATTATGACAGCAAATTGCTGTATTCTTATTTTCCAGCGCGTTACTTGTTCATCTCTTGCCCTGATGCGAGCATCAGCGGGGAGTTTGTTTTTTACGACAGTTTTCAGGTCTCAGAATAGGTATTTGTATGCAGACTCAACGACAGTCGCACGAAGGTGTCCGTAGATCTCAGTCTATATTTTGTACTGTAAACATTGAAATCACTTCACACTATTTGAGCGAGAGATCGCCCAGAAATAATGAATCAATTAAACCAATCAATTTAAACGCGTATGAAAAACAAACTACTTGCGCAATGTTTCATGATACCGACTTTAATGCTTGTTACTTTTGTAGCAGCAGCCCAGACTCGGATCTTGAAAGGAAAGGTCGTGGATGAGACCCAAAGTCCATTGACGGGCGCCACGATCAAAGTAAAGGGAACGAACACGGCAACAACGACGGATCCTGAAGGATCCTTTTTGTTGAATATTTCAAATGATGCCAAATTCCTTGAAGTATCGTATATCGGTTACGCACTGAAAGAGGTTCCCATTGCCGGAAATGACATGACGATTGCTCTTGAACCCAGTACAGATCAGGGGCTCGAAGAGGTTGTTGTCATTGGTTATGGTACCGCGAGAAAAAAGGATCTGACCGGCTCTATGGTGACCATCGGAGCAAAGAATTTCAATAAGGGCATTATGACCAGCCCCGATCAATTGATCCAGGGAAAGACACCTGGCGTAATGGTTATTAACAACACTGGGCAACCCGGCGGATCGACAACTGTACGGATCCGTGGTAATTCGTCTATTCGCGCGAGCAATAATCCGCTATTTGTTCTGGATGGCGTGCCAATGTCAGGTAATTCGCCATTGCCGGAAGGCAGAGGCGGGTTCTCTTCGGATAGAGGTAATCCATTAACCTATTTGAATCCGGGTGATATTGCGAGCATGGATATTCTAAAAGATGCATCCGCTACAGCTATCTATGGTTCACGTGGGGCAAATGGGGTTGTCATCATTACTACGAAAAAGGGAAAAGTAGGCTCTCCAGAAGTTTCTGTTGGTGCATCGGGAGGTGTATCTTCCATGCGTGAATATCCAGATGTACTGAATGCGGCAAGATTTAGAGAAGCATTGAAATACTACACACCATCTGATGCTACTAATGCCGATTTTGGAGGCAATGAGGATGCGTTTAAGGCGATTACACAAAAAGCAATCACACAAAATTATTATGCTGACGTGGCCGGAGGAACCGAGCATGGGAAATATCGCCTATCTGGTGGTTATCTAAATCAGAACGGTATTATTCGGGGTTCACAATTGAAAAAATATACGGCTAATTTTACAGGCAACTTCCGTTTCTTGGAGAACAAGCGATTGGGACTTGATTTTGCGGTATTCTTGACTCAAATGGATAATAAATATGCACCGATCAATGCAATGGTTGGTTCGGAAGGTAATGTTATTTCGCAAGCTTTGCAGTGGAACCCGACCAGACCTTTACGTGATGAACAAGGTAATCTGACTTTTGTCAGTACAACGACACGTAATCCATTGACAAGTATTGAAGCATTCAAAGATATAGCGACCACCAATACCATGGTGGTTAACTTAGCACCCTATTATAAAATTACCGATGACCTGGAATACCGATTCATCTATAGTGCGATGCGTCAGACAGGTAATCGTCAGGGAATGTATCGCGCGGGACTGATTGATCCGTCCACAAATAAAGATGAGCAAGCTTTTATTTCCAATAATGGCGAAACCAATTTGCAGATGACGCATATGCTCTCTTACAACAAACAAATTAACGAAGATTGGAGCGTGAATGCAGTCGCTGGTTATGAGTACCTAGATTACAAATTCAATAATAATATTATGTTCGGTCGAGGTTTTAGTTACATGGGACTAGATTATTTCGATTACATGCAATATTCCACGGCGGCATTAAGAGAGGTAGCTTCTTACAGAAGCCCGACCAACCAATTACAATCGCTATTTTTACGTGGAGGTTTTAACTATTTGAATCGTTATTTATTGACAGCAACAGTCAGACGGGATGGATCGACCAAATTTGGTTCCAATAACAAATATGCAGTATTTCCATCTCTTGCAGTCGCATGGAATGTCGCTGAAGAACAATTCTTAAAATCCAGCGGCATTTTTGATCAATTAAAAGTAAGATTGGGCTGGGGAAAAACAGGTAATCAAGAATTCCCTTCCGGAGCTTCACAGGACCGCTTGGTTTTTGGAAACCAAAGCATTAGTCAGGCAAACTATGGTAATCCGGATTTGAAATGGGAAACCTCCACCACCATAAATGCGGGTATCGATTTTGGTATCCTGGGCAACCGCCTCTATGGCTCGATCGATTACTTTAATAAGAAGACCACGGATGCGCTATTTGAGCAAACTTTAGCACAGCCAGCACCCGCAGGTAGGATTTGGGTGAATCTAGGCGGTGAGATCGTTAATAAAGGGGTAGAAGTAGCTTTGACGGGTACAATCGTTAAAAATGACAATTGGAATTGGGATTTAACCGGAAATGCGACATTTCTAAAAAATAGCGTCAGTGGCCTGATTGGTTATTATCAGACCGGAGCACTTAGAGGACAAGGCTTTTCGGGGGTATTGGGACAACGGATGGTAAATGATCAGCCGTTGAATGTTTGGTATTTAGCCGATTATCAAGGGATTGATCCACAGACAGGCATGAGCATGTACCGTGGTTTAGATGGTAGTATTTCTTCTAAAAATGATCCGGCGATGAACAAGTTTTATATGAACAGCCCGAATCCAACAACTTTACTAGGTATTTCGACAAATGTAAGCTATAAACAGTTCTCTTTGGCGGCTAATATGAATGGTGCTTTTGGCCACTATTTATTCAATAATACAGCTGCGACCACATTAGGGTTAAGTAATTTATCATCGCGAAATATTGGTTCGGCCTTCTTTGATACCTCAGTAAAAGAATCCACATCCAATTCAGCATCAGCTTCTACCCGGTATCTTGAAAAAGGTGATTATCTAAAGATGGCTAACCTCACATTGAGTTATAAAGTGGGAAATGTTGGGAAAACACTTAAAGATCTGAGTATTTCACTGACCGGACAGAATTTGTTTATCATTACCAAATATACGGGATTTGATCCTGAAGTAAATACGGATGGTGCAACAAATGGAATTCCGTCACTAGGTATAGAGTATTTGCCTTATCCGCCGGCTCGAAATATTCTATTGGGAGTCAATTTCTCATTATAAGCACATTGATAAGTTATTGGGCTACATTAAAAAAAACAAAGATGAAATTAAAGACTTTATTATATATAACAATTGCAGGTTCTATTGTGACAAGCACATTCTCCTGCACAAAGCTGAAAGAAGAGTTTAATGGAGAACTGGGCGAAGGCAATACCAACGTCGAAGCAGGGGGCCTACTTGTTACAGCTTATACCTCTTTAAACACACCTTATCAGCAAGATCAGCGCTGGGTAATGCAGGAGATATCAACGGATGCTGCAATAGCGCCTACGCGTGGGGGCGACTGGGATGACAATGGGATGCACAGGGCAATTCACCTCCATACATGGAATGCTGATAACGGCTATATGAATGATACTTACGTGAGCTTGGGAACAGCAATTTACAATGCCAGCAATGTTTTGCGCTATAAGCCTAGTGCCCAGCAAGCTGCTGAAGCGAAATTTATCCGTGCGTTGGCAATGTTTGATATTTTGGATCTATATGGTGTGGTGCCTATCCGTGAAGGAGAAGCGATGGATGATTTTAGAATAGCGCCCGAGGTTTTACAGCCGCAGGCGGCCATAGATTATATCATCAAAGATCTAAATGAAATCATGGCAAGCCTTCCTAATAAAGGGCCCGCCTTTATTGCGAATAAAAATGCTGCAAGAACTTTGTTGATGAAAATCTACCTGAATAAGGGAGCGTTTTTGAATAGACAGACACCTACTTTTGCAGCGGAGGATATGAACAAGGTAATTGCGCTTTCAAAAGAAATCAGAACAAGCGGCTCATACAGTGTGTCGCCCGCAGGTAAGTACTTTGATAACTTTGCGCCGGACAATGACCTGAAATCAACGGAGAATATTTTTACGCTGTTTAATAAAAATGGAGAAAGAGGTGGTAATGTTGATCGTACGTGGAATACTATTGCCCACTATAATATGAGACCCGGGGGCTGGAATGGCTGGTGTACGTTGTCAGATTATTATAATAAGTTTGCGGCGTCTGATGAAAGAAGAGGGATATATTATGACTATCCTTCGGATACTACAGAAAATAGAACCCAGTCTTATCATCGTCAAAACGTAGGTTTTTTTGCGGGACAGCAATATGACTGGAAAACAAATCAACCTTTGAAGGCCAGAAATCCTGGAACTGCACCGCTGGTTTTTACTCCAGAAGTAACCATTCGGACGTCGGGAGCTACCTTAGAAACAGCAGGTATAAGACCTATGAAATATGCATTTGATTATGCTGTTACTGGCCAACGCAATAATGACTGGGTGGTTTACCGCTATTCTGACGTGTTGTTAATGGAAGCCGAAGCCATGCTCAGAGGGGGAACCGGAGGTGCGTCAGAAGCGCTCAACTTGGTTAATAGTATCCGCACAAATCGAGGTGTTGCAGCGTTTACAGCCCTAACTTTGGACAATCTATTGGATGAACGCGCACGGGAACTGTATTGGGAGGGCTGGCGAAGACAGGATCTGATCCGATTTGGTAAATTTTTGCAGGCTTGGCAAGAAAAAGAAGCTGATCCGGATCCAAAAACGCTTGTCTATGCATTACCTAGTCAACAGATAGCAGTTAACCCCAACCTGAAGCAAAATCCGGGTTATTAATAAAGAATAGCTCAAGCTATAGCAGAAAATGCAGCTTGACTGATTTTATATCGAAGGTATTTAGATTGTAGGAATTTCCCCCTATAATCTAAATACCTTTTTTCTTTAGATAGACAGATGAATGGCTCACCATGGTGTGGTTCGGGATTCCGTCGTGCTATAGTTAGGACTCCTTCGGGCCATAGTCGCCCCTGATTCTCCATGAGAACGCCATGAATCCGTACTGAGTCCGTGATGAGTCCGAGTTAAACACGGACTCATGGTTTAAGCAAGAGGGTCTTATCCCGCATATACCTGCACTAGGGGGCGAAGAAGGGGTATCGCAGGCCCGAAGCAGACTCGAATCAATGCCGAAAGGCTGTATTATATGGACTATGTTTATATGAGCCATTTATAAAACAGGTATGTGTTTTATTGTAACAGCGTATTGGCCAGCGTTGATCCGGCACATTTATTTCGAGCAAGACCAGCGTATGTTTTAATTCTCTTTGTCGTTGATTGCTATAAAAGCAGGGAGATTTTACCGTATTTTATATTCAATAAAAAAGGTGTAAATTGAATTAATTATACAAGAGATGAAATAAATGGTAAGAATGATCTTTAGGCAGCTCTATTTGGTATTGTTGATCATGGCATTTTGCCAATGCCATGGCAATAGCAATACGGTAGCAAATCGTGAAAAACATATGTCAAGAGTGGATACGTTGGAAAAAGTGGAATCTGTTACGGGGCAGTTCAAGTCGAATAATCAGGTTATTCAATTAAGTGATGCAATGGAAAAGTTACTTTTTGTGCTTAATAAAGGTGACATCTATCTTCCTGAAAGCGGTTTTTTCTTACACTTGAGTCAGGTAGACGCCAAACGGCTGGGGACAGCATATATTTTATTGATTCCCCTTTTTCCCGATAGAGAAAACTTATTTTTCACCTATGACCAGGATTTTACGTTTGAGATAGTCCCTATGCCAGGCATGGAAAATTGTTATTATACAAAGAATGTTACGTTTTTCAATGCACATAATAAAGACAAGATATCGTCAGAAAATGACCGTTATCCAGCTACTATTTTTAACCAGCCTACATTAAAAGATACCATCGAATGGTCGATTTTTTCTGATTATCGCGACCTGCGCCATGTACCACAGTGGATAGATCATTTAGACAATAATCAGCAGGTTATCGTTCACTATGTAGGCTGCGCTGAAACAACTGATGGAGGGTATGCCATACATGATTACAGACCTACTACAGTGGCTGACCTTGCGAGAAAAAGGTTGAATGATGTCAGTAATCAGATGGGATCTTTGGGCGTACCGGAGGCCGAGGCTTCGCAGCAGGAATGGAAAACCTGGTTAGATAAGGTAATCAGTCTTAATCCTAAAGATCAGTTCCCAAAAGGAGGGGCAAAAGTATGGACGAAGACTTTTCAGGAGAACACCAATGGGCTATTTGCCTTAGATGAAACAAAGGGCAAGATCATCCGCTTGCACCCACAGCCAGATTACCTGAATTTTAAGGATCAGCAGCTGTTGTCTATCAATCCGGTAGACAGTAGTATACAGGTCGGTAAAATTGCTTCTCCACAACAACCAAATGCCGCGGAATTCTTTGATTTTAGGGTTGAAAATGGAACGCTATTCAGCATCAATAAGCTATTTCAATGGGGGCAATATAGCGCGGAACCAAGCAATGAAATGACCACATTTTATAAAGAACGGGCTTCCAAAAAGTTGTTGCCAATGGTACGGGATATGATTATTGATCATACTTATATGACTCCGGAGCATAGTTATATCCTTTATCATAAGGACCGGACCGTAAATTATGAAATATTATGTATCAACAGTAGGACAGGGACAATAATAGCGCAAAAAACAGTAGACAGGTTGTTGGCTGAAGCGCATATTGCCAAAGGAAAAATCGAGTATCTACCCTTCGCAACAATGAATAACACTTCCCCGGACTTTCCGTTGCTGTTTAAATTAAACGAAGTCATCTATCACCTATCGCTCAATGCTAAATTGATAGCTGTTGAAACAGTGAAGCTGCCCGCTAATTTACCATGGCACCCCAGTTATCTGTCTGCTGATAAACGGTCGTTTTATTTTGATAAAGCTGATAACGAACTATGGTTTTATCCTATCGGTCAAAAAGAGTCCATACCATCGATCAAACTACAGGACCATCTTTTTGATCGGTATATCATGCTTCCAGATGGGGATAATTTTCGTTTCTTTTATGAATATGGAGACACATTCACGCATGGCATAAAGACGGTTTTAATCAATGGTTCTACATTTAGGCAAGAGGGAGAAGCTGAGCTTGTTTATTCTTATGTGCCATTGGAAACGGAATCCAGTGACAATACGCCCAATAATTTAAGAGCTTTTAAAATCGGAAAGAAATGGATAGTTACTTTTATGTTGGAACAGAAACTGATTGTGGCCGAAATTTGATTTACAAAAGGATCCGTTTGAATCTAGGGTTGAATCCCAGACTATAAAAAGAAAGACCACTTCATGCTTAAAATGAAGTGAACTTTCTTTTTCTGTCGGGATGGCCGGATTTGAACCGACGACCTCCAGCACCCCATGCTGGCGCGATACCGGGCTACGCTACATCCCGAAATATTCCAATACGAATGTGCAGGATAATCCTAAACTCGTTTTTTAAAGAATAGTTTTTTGGTAGCGCTAAAATAATAATTATTGACAAAAAATAAAATCTAATTGAAAAAAAATGGGATGTCCGACTTTTTGACATCCCATTTTTTTAAACTTTATTTGTATTCCCCCTGCATGCTCTTTCCAAATATTCAATCGTCGGGGGATGCATTTTTTTGTTTAATGAGCATTGTCTAAAACTTATAGCCGACCATAATGCCAACAGTTTTGTTCTTAGCGTCTAAAGTTTTGTCCACACTCGTAAATCCATGACTGTAATAAGCGTCTACGGTAAAGCGACTGACATCGATTCCAATTCCGGCTCTGCCGTCAAGAGAGAATTTCTTATAATCTGTAGCCGCACTGGATTTGACGGTTTTTAGATCATAGTTTAATTGTGGTCCTAATAAACCGCGAAGGCTGAAATCACCGTTTTCTAAAAATTTATAGCCAACTTGCAGGGGAAGATTGACCTGGTAAAATTTAGGTGTCTTCTGAGTATTTTCAAAAGTATATTCCTTTCGCAATAAACTGGCGCCAATGCCGGGTTGAAAGAAGATGCGATCCCCGACACGTGCAAATGCAGCGACAGAAACGCCTACTTTGCCATTATTGTCTTTAACAGATTTGTTTCCAAATGATGACATGTGATAGTTGCTTCCTACCTGTATACCATAGGTCACTTCCTGTGCTTGTGCCGTACCTGTTATTCCTAAGACTGTCAATGCCAATAAGGCCGCTTTGAAGGTTGTTTTCATGTTTGATATTATTTTTCGTTATCTATTTTCTAATGCACTTTTATCTTATGACAACGGAAAATCAGTATACCCTTAGAAAAAAAACATTTTTCTATTTTTAGATAATTAACTTTAGCACCGATCTGGGATAAAGGGGGCATCTTCGCAATTTAAAAGGTGACAGGACAAATTGGCCAAAGGCCCTTAATTTAGTGGGCATGACAATCATATATAGGATTGTGCAATAGACCGTTATTTTATGTGAAAAAAAATAAAAAAATAATAAGGGTAATAACTACTTCTGTTGTCTTAGTAATAAAGTAGATTGTTTAATCAATATGGTAGAGTAACCAATGTCGGAAAATAAAGAAAAGAATTTCGAGCGGCTTTTTCGAGCGCATTACAAGGAATTGCATCGTTATGCTTTTAGATATCTAGGGGATAGTGATGGGGCCGAAGAGGTCGTACAGCAAGTATTTCTACGATTATGGGAGAAAGACTGGGAGGAGCAGATTCATACTTCGCTGAAAGCATACCTATACCGTGCTATCTATAATGAAAGCATGAATGTCCTTAAGAAGGAACAGCGGAAGTTTAAATATCAGTCTTATGAACAGCATAGGCAGGAGTTGGAGCCGGCTGTAGATGAGAGCAGCAAGGATCTGGATGATAAATTAAGGGTCGCCTTGGCCGAACTGCCCGAAAAAAGCAGGACTGTATTCGAATTGAGCCGTTTTCAGGAAATGAAATACAAGGATATTGCAACAACATTGGATCTGTCCATAAAAACAGTAGAAGGGCACATGAGCAAGGCTTTGCGTCACTTACGCGTCGAACTTATGGATTATTTGACATTGATTATTTTCTATCTTATCTATATGTTATGAATAAGGAATTACTGGAAAGATATATCGTTGGGGAAACCAATGAAGTAGAGAATAATTTAGTACAGCGCTGGTTGGAGGAAGATCCTGACAACAGAGCAGAATACCTAAAAGTGAAAAATGTATTTCTATCTTATCTATACGCTATGAATAAGGAATTACTAGAAAGACATATGGTCGGGGAAACGAATGAAGCTGAGCGTATGATCGTAGAGGAATGGTTGGAAAAAGATGCTAATAATAGGGAGGCATATTTGCAAATGAAAAAGTTATGGGATAGCTTGCCTAAACCCCTGGAGGTTCCAGAAGTGGATGTGGATAAGGCTTGGATGGATTTTAAAATTGTTAGGGACAGAAGAGCATTGGAATCGACTGAAACCCCAAAAAGAAAAACAAAAGTGATCCAATGGAACTGGTGGGCCGCGGCGAGCATTTTGTTGGTCTGCATGGTGGGATTCTATGTGTTTGATCGTTCACAGCGGAAGGAAATGCACCTTGTGAGCCAAGAAGCCGTACGTCAGGATGCATTGCCCGACGGATCTATAGTCACGCTCAATAAGAATACTGAACTGGCCTATTCCAGCACATGGAGTAATAAATACAGAAATGTGGAATTAAAAAAAGGAGAGGTGTTTTTTCGGGTGCAAAAAGATAAAAAACATCCCTTTGTGATCGCGACAGGCAATACGCATATAACAGTGTTGGGTACAAGTTTTAATGTGCGTCGCATTCCCAATGCAACGGAGGTCATCGTCGCCACGGGATTGGTCAAAGTGGCCTATGCAGATAAAGAGATTTTCCTACGGCCCGATCAGATGCTTACGATTAGAGATACAGATACCATGAAAGTTGAAAAGAAGCCTGTTCAAGATAAATTCTATAAATATTATGTAGACCGTGAGTTTAATTTTGAAAATACACCTTTAAAAAGGGTTACTGAGGTGCTTAGTCAAGCATACGACTATAAAGTTATGATCGGTGATCCTACTCTTGAAAAAATACCATATACTGCCGAATTTAAACAAAATAGCTTGGCAGAAATACTTAAGGTAATGGCAAAAAGCCTCGACTTAAAGGTCGAAGTGCGGGATAAAGAAATTCACTTAACAAGAATTCACTTAACAAGATAATCAAAAGCGATAACATGTTTTCGAAACAAAATTGTACAGATAGCATCATGATACTATTTTTTATAAAGCGAATCAGGTTTTATATCCTCTTCTCTCTGTTATGCTCCTTTCACTGGGGGCTAGCACAGCAAAAGCTCGCTGCGGAAATTCAAATGCCCGCTTTCTCAAAAACTACTGTCGGCGAAGTCTTTCAGCTGCTGAAAGAGCGGCAGGATGTGCTCTTTTCCTTTAATGGAAATATATTACAGATGGATAGTGTCATCTATCCCAGGGCATATAGGGGAAATTTATACGATTATCTCGATGGGATTTTGGGTAAGGAATATAGCTTTAAGGAATTAGGCAAACATATTATCGTTCAATATACGCCGCAACGGATGTCGGTTGATTTTGAAGTACAGACCCCGAGGAAAGATAAGGTTGTGATCACGGGGTATATCAAAAATATCCGAACCAATAACCCGATTTCCAATGCCAGTATTTTTGACAGAAGCGCGTTGCTATCTACGTTGACAGATAAGAATGGTTATTTTGAATTGGATGTCAAGAAAAAAAGTAATCTGATCGCCGTTAATGTGAGCAAGGAGATGTTTCGGGATACAAGTGTAATGGTTATTTTCCCTATTGAAGCACAGATAGGTGACAAAAAGAAACGTGAGTATGGTTATTTTGAAGGCTATGAGGAAGATCATGGCCTTTATCGCTCATTTTTTGGAAGGGTCTTTTTGTCTCCTGCCCAACAGATACAGAGCATGAATCTCGGTGGTATGTTTTTGTATAGTCCTTATCAAATATCTATGACACCGGGATTAAGCTCACATGGTTTTATTCGGTCACAGATTGTCAATAAGTTTTCATTAAATATCATCGGCGGTGCAACCGCCGGGGTGAGTGGCGTTGAGCTCGGCGGAGTATTCAATATCAACCAATATAATATGCAAGGGTTCCAGGTGGCCGGGGTATTTAATACTGTCGGCGGTAATGTAGGTGGAGTACAGTTAGCGGGGGTAGGTAATCGGGTTTTTGGAACCGTTAAAGGTGTCCAGATTGGCGGGGTATTGAATAAGGTTGATACGGTAAGGGGCATACAGATTGCTGGTGTTGCTAATACCGCAAAGGAAGCTACCAGAACAACCCAATTAGCGGGTGTATTAAACAATAGCAGCGGAAATGTGGGCATCCAAATAGCGGGGATTGCAAATAAGGCAAAAAAAGTAAGGGGATTTCAACTGGCCGGAATTGTTAATATTGCTGATAGTAGTGATTACCCGATCGGTCTATTAAATCTAATCAAAAACGGAGAAAAAAGTCTTTCGTTGGCAATAGACGAGAATCGGTACCTTGGACTGCAGTTTCGTTCGGGAGGCAGGGTACTTTATAGTGTGTTATCTGTCGGTGCAGCTCTTGTTGATGATGGACCTTCTAAATATGCTTTTGAAGTAGGTCTGGGGGCAGTTCTGCTGAACACTTCTAAGTTTGCGCTTCGCACGGAAATTACGACACGTAATCATCTGACTGATAAATTTAAATTGTTGGATAATCACCAGTCTTCTTTCCGTATTATACCAGCTTATAAATTAACTGAAACCCTGTCCATTTTTGTAGCACCAAGTTTCAACTATGCTGAACGGGATGAAGACACTATTTCTGGGACCGGTACCCGTTGGAAAACCTGGGGAAGAGACCGCACCAGAAATACGTTCTACGGTGGCGGTATCGCCGGGCTAATGTTAAAATTATAATTTAATTAAAACTATTTTGGGTATACAAGTGTTATACAGATAGCTTTTAAACATTTAACATTTTACATAAGCGCCCTTGTTGTATCAACAAAGGGCGCTTATGCTTTAACGGATATATCGTCTATATACGAGTATGTATAATGACCGTTTGAAATTTACGTTTTAACTAGACAACAACCGTGGCTGTTTTCAGTACATTCCGGTATGGGTAAGAATGAAAAACATGTCTACGTGCAAATCGTCCTAAAGAATCAGCATTGACAAATTTTACATAATCATTTCGTTGGACGCCAAAGTATTCATATTGACTGCCATCCTGGAAGGTGATTGTCAATATTTGGGCCTTCCAGTCGATATCCTGAATAACCGAATTCGTAATAGTTTCTGTATAGATCGGTAATTGTTGTTCAATAGTTTCCGGGCAGATACTGACCAAAAAATGATAAGCTTCAATCATTTCTACACTCTTTTCTTCAGCAGCCAAACGACCTTCTTCGTCATTGACAAATTTATCCGGATGACATTCTTTCATAATCGTCCGATAGGTGGATTTGAGCGTCTTGAGATCCGCTGATTTATCCACATTTAACAACTTTCGGTAGTCGGCAATTTTTTTCATGGCGGCAAAGATATGCTTAATAATCAGATTATTTGTATTATCAGGGAAATAAGATTATTTTTTACCCAGGGTTTTGACATAGAGCTGTTCAACCTTCTCACGCGCCCAAGGTGTTTTCCGTAGAAAAGTTAATGAGGATTTTATGCTCGGATTTTCATTGAAACATCGGATGGCTATCCTTTGCCCGAGTTCTTCCCACCCATAATAGTCGACCAGATACTCAATGATGGTATCTAATCGTTTTCCATGTAATGGATTATTGACTTGTTCTTGCATGTTGTAAAGTTAGCAATCTTTGTATATTTTAAATGACTTTTTATTGCATTTCCATAGCAAGTAGATGGATTCAACAATATTTTCTATTAGATTTTCTTGAGCTGTTCGGCAAGTTTATCAATCTGTTGCTCAAGTTTTTCGTCCCAAATATTTCCCGTCGCGTCGAGTTTGCCTTTTATTCCCTGGACAAGCAGGTTTCTCTCGGGGTCAAGCTGTGCTCCAAGTCCCTGCATGATGCGTTGCAATTCGGCATGGCCCGTCTCTCCTTGCGCTGACGCGGTAATAATGCTGACAGGCTTGTCGGTAAAAATAGTCGTCGCAGCGCACCACTCAAGCAGGTTTTTTAACCCACTGGGAATGCTGAAAATGTACTCTGGACTGCTGATCAATACCAGATCTGCATCCTGAATAACCTGACGTAAGGCAATGATTTCTATTGGTGGACGGGACGTGCTTTCCTCAGGATCGAAATGAGGCAGCTCTTTTAGACGGTCAAAGACAATCAGCTTCACCTCTGGATTTACCTTATGTTGAAGATGCCTTATGAGCTGGTGATTGGACGAATGTTCACTTGCACTACCTATTATCGCGAAAATGGTTTTCATTGAATATATTTACTTGTTGGACGCTAAGGCCCTGATTGTTTAATGTATAATTTTCAGTACCGGAGCTCAGTTGTGCCCTATAAGATTTTGAAACCGCTAATTTACGATTATAGATCCACACGATTGACATAGTTTTTAGCCTGAATGTAATTTTTTCGTTCCAGAAAAAATAGCAATACGGTAGGATATAGCGTGAAAAGATGACTACTATCGAAACTGTTTTCATGTCCCTTTAATAGAACCTCACAAATAATCATCACTAAAACTAACAGAAATAGGTTGAGTATGATAATGACTCTTAAGTCCCTTTTTCTTGAAAATTGATATTGGATGAAACTGGGATAATCTATCGTCATAAAGGCAAGCTGGCTGAGTAGAAAGGTTACTGTGCCAATAAGAAAAAAGATACTCTGATTGGTATAAGATTGCATGATTAATGATTCTAATACGATAAAATCTTTCCGGAAATAGAAAAAGGATACCGTTCCAAGTATGATGAAAAGAAATAGTCTGTACCCATTTTTTTCGAGCTGGATCAGGTTGGTCAGTTTATTTAATGTATCAAATAATTTGCAGATGATCGCTGTAATAACGAGGCAAACAATACTGTTGATTTGAAAGGTGCCAAAAAGTCCAATAATATTGTCATCTTGGTCTGTCTGCAAATAAGCTTTTCGGATCAGAAGAAAAAGACAGTAAATAAGATTATAAATCGTCGCATAGAAAGAGATACGCTGTAACAATAAAAGCTTTCGGTCTTTCTTATGGCGTTCATCTGGAATTTCCGTCATTTCGACAGCAGAAATATTGGAAGGGGCGACTAGATTGGGTTGTCGTGAACCTTGATCTTGGTCTGTTTTATTTATGGACTGTGAAGACGTTGTTTGGAACTTGGAAAGAGCTGCTGGTTGTTCAGCGTCTTTCGGATTCAGCGAAACCACACTGTTTTCGTCAATTTTGGGATCAACAATTTCGGTATCTATGATCTCTTCTTTTTCGGAACGAAATTTTTGCGGTGTAAAATAGATGATAGTCTTACGGAGCAAAAAGATAATGATAGCGATCCATGCCAAAGCAAAGAGCGTCAAAAATACCCATTTTATCATTAATAAACGGATACATAAGTAAAGTATTGGTGTGATTAAATAAGCTAAAATACCTTTTGGACGCATCTTCCGATGGTCTTTAAGCCACTTCAACACATAGAAGTTCAATACAATACAGATAAATAAGGTAATTATAATCTCAGACCACATACAGATAACTATACCTAAAGATAAAAACTTTTTCCTTTTACGGATTAAGTTTATACTTTTGGAAATAAGGACTTATATTAGCTTTAATACGGATTATATGCTTTGTTATGAGAAATAAAATGGGGTACCGCCTGTTGTGGGAGCGTATTCGTACGGGTGACGAGGGAGCATTTTTTGATCTTTATGCGGCACTCTATCAGGAGCTTGTTAATTTTGGAATCCGCACCTGTGGTGACAGCGACCTGGCAAGTGAAGCAACTGATCAGGTTTTTGTCAAGATCTGGGAAACAAGGGCACAGCTTGAACGCGTTGAAAACGTACAGTCCTATCTTATTACCTTTCTAAAAAGACGTATTCTTCGTCTGATCGAAAAGCAGCATAAAATTAATACGGCACTTCAAAACGTCAAAGCAGAGGATGAATGGATCGAGATGCCTTACGAAGAATTTGTGATCAAAGTACAAACCAATGAGATTATTCAGATCCGTTTAAAAGAAGCATTGGAGAAGCTGTCTTTTCGCCAGAAACAATTGGTCAATCTGAAGTTTTTTGAAGGCTATTCTTATGAGAAGATCTCAGAAATCACGCAGATGTCTGTCAAAACCGCTTACAATACGCTTTATGATGCATTGAAAATCTTGCGGGAGGAACTAAAGGATATTTAATACGATCGCCTACGGGGGTTGACAGATGTAAAGCATTAAAGGATTGTCGGATTGAATTTTGCTGGTTTTAGTGTAGTTTTTCTGAAAAATAAAATACTTATAATGAGGTTGTTATAAAATATTTCATTTTTTTCTTAGGAAAAAAACTGCTTTCAGGGCACTATAGGTTAAATACCCATTAGAATGAGCCAAAAAGATTATAAACAGTTAGAGGATTTTTTGATTGACGATACTTTTCAGAAGTATTGCTCCGGAGAGGATAAAAACTGTATCCTTTACTGGCAACAATACAGCTTAAATCATCCCGAGCAGGCTGAAATGATCTTAAAAGCAAAACGTCTTTACCAAATATTGGTCGGAAACCGAAAATCCGTCCATGAGCAGTTGGAAAGATTGAAAACTGATCTTCAAAATGCTCCCATTGAATCTTCACCTATCCGTCGAATAGCATGGCAAAGATGGGCTGCTATTGCTGCGGTATTCGTCGCTTTAGTGGCGGGCGGAATATGGTATTATACAGTTCCGACACGAGATATTGTCCCTCAGGAGCTGACCGATATTGGTCAGGTTTACCAGACACAGAAGGGTGAGAAAAAGACTTTTGAGTTAATTGACGGTAGTACTGTCACTTTAAACTCTGCGAGTAAATTGGAGGTATCTTCGGATTTTAACCATGAATTGCGCCTCGTGAAATTAGTTGGTGAAGGCTATTTTCAGGTCGCGAAGAATAAAGAAAAACCATTTATGGTGCAGGCTTCTGATTTTGATATCAAAGTTTTGGGAACAACCTTCAATGTGAAAAGTTATCCCGAAGAACCAACAGCCGAAGCCGTATTGGTAGAGGGATCTATTGAGATGAAAAGCAAAGGGCAGCGCGAGAATTCCGTTGTCATTAAGCCAAATCAAAAAATTACGATATTCAAAAATCAGGCTGCGCTTTTAGTTAATTCATCTCAGGGAGATAAACCAACCCTAAGTAAGTTGCCCATTAAGGAAATTGCCATCGAAAATATCCCCGTAGTGGAGTCAGATGCCACCGAAATACCTGATATCGCCTGGAAGGAAAATAGATTAGAAATTGTGGACCAAGATTTCGAAACTTTACGGCGCACGCTGGAGCGTTGGTATGACGTGGATATTCAGCTTCAAAGTGACCAGTTAAAGCAATATCGCTTCACGGCAACCTTTAGCAAAGAAAACATTACTCAGGTACTGAGTGCTTTACAAAAAGTCGAACCTTTTAAATTTGAATTATATGGGAAAAAAATAACTATCTCAGAAAAATAAAAAGGATGGTGGACCAACACCATCCTTCATTGAAAAAATGATTAACCAAAAGCAGCAACATTGGGGCGTGCTGCTTAATATTAATTTTAACCAACACTAAAATATGATTAAAAATTGCTTATTGCAAATGCGCAATGGATATATTGTGCATTTTAGATTCATTATCCGGATGAAACTAGCCTTAATTATGACTACGTGTGCTGTAATCAATGTCTCAGCATCTGTATTTTCCCAACAAAAAGTTTCCTTGGATGTCCAAAAGACAAAACTGAGCAAGGTACTTAAGCTGATCGAAGAGCAAAGTGATTATTACTTTGTTTATAATTCGACCAACGAAAATTTAAATAAAGAAGTATCCGTCAATGTCAATAATACGAAAGTATTGGACGTTCTGGCGAAGCTTTTCAATAAAAGTGGACTGGTATATTCGGTATCAAAAGAAGGCCTTGTTGTGGTGAGTCAGCAGCAACAGGTTTCCGTTTCGGGTTTAGTAACAGACGACAAAGGGAATCCATTAGCAGGAGCCAGTGTTCGTGTTAAAGGAACTGCTGTCGGACGGGCGACCGATATCAATGGGCGATTTTCCATCGAAGCGACTACAGGTAATACGTTGATTGTTTCTTTTGCGGGCTATGCATCGCAAGAAGTGGCCGTGACAAAGGACGGTGATATGAAAATCATCTTAATCGAAGACAATCGGATGTTAAATGAGGTGGTGGTGACTGCTTTGGGGATGAAAAAGGAAAAACGTTCACTAGGGTACTCCGTTACACAGGTTGCTGGGGAATCCCTAACCACAGCGCGTGAAAATAATGTGATGAATTCACTTGTCGGAAAAGTTGCTGGTCTGGATATTAGCTCAACTTCAGGTGGGGCAGGCGCTGCATCGAATGTAACAATACGCGGGGTTTCCAGTATCTCACAGTCTAATCAACCTTTATACGTGATCAATGGTATTCCAATGGAAAGCAAGCCTGTTGGTGTTGGAAATGCTAATTCCAGAGGAAACTCGGGTAGCCAATGGGACAACGCACCGGATCTGGGAGACGCAATCAGTAATATCAATCCTGACGATATCGAAAGTATTTCGGTATTAAAAGGCGCTGCGGCTTCAGCATTATATGGTTCACGGGCTAAAGCAGGTGTTATTTTGATTACGACCAAATCCGGAAAAGGAAATTCAATAGATTTTAACAGCAACTATGTCGCTGAGAAAATTATCGATCAAACGAACTGGCAGACGGTATATGGTCAGGGGGCAAACGGTGAAAAACCTGCCGATGGTAAGGCCGCAGCACAAGTTGGGGGCTCTAGTTGGGGAGCGAAATTGGACGGCAGTCCAGTGCCCCAGTTTGACGGTGTATCGCGACCTTATTCCTATCAATCAGGTAATCTGGGACGTTTTTATCGTACAGGTTCTACATGGACAAATACCTTGGCATTAAATAAAACATTCGAAGGTGGTTCGATCCGTTTCTCTGGTACGGATGTAAAAAATAAATCTGTTGTTCCTAATTCGGGATTGGATCGACAATCATTTAATCTGGTCGGTTTGTTTGAACCATTGAAAAGGTTGACCATTGATGCGCGTTACAATATGATCTTGGAGCAAGTGAAAAACAGACCCATGGTGTCCGACATGTCAGGTAATGCCAATTTTAACGCAATGTTTTTGCCAACAAGCATCAATGTGAACGATTTAAAACCATGGAAGAAAGAAAATGGGTTTGAGCTTCCGTTTACAACAGGTAATACCTATGCAACCAATCCTTGGTTTGCGGCTTACGAGTTTCAGAATAACACAAAAAGAGATCGTTCAATTGCTTCTTTGACGGCGAAATATACGCTTGAAAATGGACTATTTATCCAAGGACGTGCTGGTCGTGATGCTTATAATGATCACTACAGAAATGTTTTGCCTACCGGAACAGCCTATTATGAGTATGGAAAAATAAATGAACAACAAACAAAATTTGCCGATATAAATGCGGATATCTTAGTGGGCAAAGCTTTTAGTTTTGGTGATTATACAGTAACACCGAATATCGGTGCCAGCTATCGCAATACAAAAATGTCGCAGTTAACGAACTCAGGAACCGATTTTATTATCCCGTTCGTTTATAATATATTAAATGCCAAAAATAAATCTGTTAATTACCTGGAAAGCGAGTCGGAAACTCAGTCTGCATATGGTACAGCGGAGTTTGCCTATAAAGATGTGTTTTATCTGACAGGTAGCTTGCGCTCGGATTGGTATTCCACCTTGGCAACACCGGGTTACGATAATAAATTGAATTCGGTTTATCCTTCAGTTTCAGGTTCATTCATATTTTCGGAGTATTTTAAACCATCTTGGTTGTCTTACGGTAAATTGAGGGCGGGTTTCGCTCAGGTGGGACAGGCCACTGATCCCTATCAGACAATGTTAACTTATAATTTTAGAGGCGAGAATTTAAATGGAGCTCCCTTGGGATCAATTAGCAACAGAGGGATTCCAAATACTTCCCTAAAAGCCTCTATTGCGAGTGAATTGGAAGTAGGTGCTGAACTTCGTTTGTTGAATGATCGCTTAAATGTGGATTTGACTTGGTATAATAAGAAATCAAAAGATGAAATTATATCTAATACAACAACCCCCGCAACAGGATATGTTGCGGCTGTATTGAATTCTGGGGAAATGCAAAACAAGGGTTTTGAGGCACTGATTTCAGCGACCGTCGTGAAATCGGAGAGTTTCAAATGGGTGTCTTCGATAAATGGTTCTTACAATGACAACAAAATTATATCGTTGGCAGATGGCTTAAAAGACCTACTCGTGGCAACTTCACGTTCTAACGTTGGATTTATTATGAACAAAGTGGGTATGTCTGCATTTCAGGTGATGGCCTACGATAATAAATACGATAGTGAAGGTAAGATAGTAACACTGGAAGACGGGTCGCCGGCACGCGGAGAACTTAAATCCTATGGATCAGCAATGAATAAATGGTTTGCGGGTTGGAACAACGAATTTAATTATAAAAATTTCAATCTGTCTTTCCTTATTGATGGTAAATGGGGAGGAAAATTATTCTCAGCAACCGATTATTATGGATATATCTGGGGACTACATCAAAATACGGTGGAAAGACGCGAAGAGATAGGAAGGGCAGCGGCGAAATATTATGAAAATACGGCGAACAACGTTTCGAAAAACTTTGTCAACAGTGCCGACTTTATAAAATTTAGACAACTAATCATCGGTTATACCTTCCCAACAGCAATGTTTAATAATAAAATAAAATCCTTAAATGTAAGTGTTGTAGGACGGAATCTCTTTACATTGATGCGTAAAACCGATAATATTGATCCAGAATCAAGTTACAATGCAACTTTCCCCGGTCTTGAATTGGGAGGTGTGCCAGCCATACGCACATTTGGAGCAAACTTAAGTGTTAAATTTTAAATCTAAATTGAAATGAAAGCAATAATTAAACCAATTATATCTACGTTAGCTGTTGGTCTTATTTGTTTGACAGGTAGTTGTACCAAGGATTTTGAAAAAATAAATACGGACCCCATAGCTTATGATAAAGAAAAATGGGATCCTAATTATACTTTATCTTCATCCCAATTATTCTATACAGGCAGTTTTGACTTCGCCTATGATACCTGGCGTGGAAATTTGATTTATTCAGCCACTATGATGCAGGGGTTATCTACAGTAATTAGCTATTGGGCAGGCGATAAATATTTGCTAAATGAAGGTTACACAGCAGCTTATTGGGGAAATGGAACTGTAGGAGCGTATATTGAGCAGGTGCGGAATATTCAGGATGTGGTGATGAATACAAAAGGTAAACCCGAATTAAATAATTTATATCAGATAGCAAGAATTTGGCGCGCTGTTATTTTTGCAAGACTAACTGACCTTTATGGCGATGTACCATATTCGGAAGCTGGTGTTGGGTACTATGAGAAAATTTATAAACCCAAGTTTGATAAACAACAGGATATCTACAATGATTTGCTAAAGGAAGTTGATGAAGCTGTAGCAGCATTGAAGACAGATGGGGACAATGTTTTTGGAGATGTTATTTACAAAGGGAATATTGATAAATGGAAACGTTTTGGAAATTCTTTTTTGCTGCGCCTGGCAATGCGCCTAGTGAAAGTAGATGAGACCAAAGCAAAACAATATGCGACCAAAGCTGTAGCAAATACATTGACTAATAATACTGAAAACGCTTACATCTCACACGATGAAAGTGGTTCGCGTGTAACACAGAATAGAAATTCACAGGTACTATTAGGGGATGGAGGACAAGAATGCTATTATGTGAAGTGGTCAAATACATTTATTGATTTTCTAAAGAAAAATAATGATCCTCGTTTAGGTTTAGTGGCTGTGACTAAATTATATTTAAAAGACGATGTTAAGGCACAGAATCCGGATTATGTAAGTAATCCCGCGGTTCAAAAAGGAATGCCTAATGGAAAGGATTTGAGCTCTGATCCTAAGTATAAAATTAGCAGTGACCCAAGTTTCACCACATTCCCTGATTATTCATCACCGAATCCGAAGATGATCAAGAGAAATGGTGTGACATTTATACTGACATATGCCGAGACAGAGTTGTTGAAGGCTGAAGCCGCAGAGCGTTGGGGGGGTGGAGGTTCGGCTGCTGAACATTACAAAAATGGACTGAAGGCCTCTATTACTTATTTGAATCAATATGATCCAGAACTAGCTGTTTCGGATGCATTAGCAGAGGCATTTGCTGTTGCGAATCCTTATGATGCGAGCAAGGGCTTGGAACAGATCAATATGCAGTATTGGGCACATACGATTACCATGCTGGATTTTTATGAAACTTGGGCCAACTGGAGACGGACAGGGTTTCCAAAACTGACGCCAGTAAACTACCCTGGAAACGCCACTTCAGGAACTATTCCACGTCGTTTTCCATATCCTTCTACGGAAGAGGCTATCAATGGCGAAAATTTTAAAGCAGCAGCTGCGGCAGTACCCGGCGGTGATAATCTTGCAGGTCGGGTCTGGTGGGACAAATAATCACAATGGTTTGTTTTTTTTGAGGCTGAACTTTCGTAGTTTGGCCTCTTTAAACCTCTTATAAATTACTATGAACCTAAAAAATCAAATTTTGCTAATTGCGGTTATGCCATGCATGGTCTTTTCCTGCAATAATGCTGGTGAACAACAGAAGGAAAATAAGGCTGCAAAAGCCAAATCATTGACCGGGACTTACAGACTCCTGGAAAGTAAAACAATCAAAGGGAAGGATACAGTGACTGCATTCGCGGATACCAGTAAAACCGAAATGTTTAAAATGTTTAATGAAGATCATTTTTCGTTTTTCAACCACGACAAGGAAAAAGGTAAAGGGAAAGAGCCTCATTTTCTTGCTGGTGGGGGGACTTATTCATTTGACGGTAAAAATTACCAAGAACGGCTACAATACTGTAGTCTGCGCGATTGGGAAAGCAATAAGTTCGATTTCGAATTGGAATTTAAGGGGGATACACTTATTCAAAGGGGGGAGGAGAACTTGCCTGAACTTGGTGTAAAACATACCATTATTGAAACCTATCTAAAAATAAAATAATATAACACTGGCTTATTGAAGATCTCATAAAACTTCATAAAGTATTTTTTGTTAATGCAAGCACCCAAGGTATTCTTTGGGTGTTTTTTTTATTGCTTAAAAACAGTGAAAAAAGTTGTTTATTGCGGTTTACGAGTGCTTTGTTATTTATTTTAGAAAAAAAATAAAATTATATTGCAACATTTTTCAACGCTTTCCGACTATAGAATAGAAACATAGAAAATTAACAGTATTAAATAGTACACGTGCAGAATCAACTTAGCGATAGAGACTTATTAGCGATGTGCCAGTCCGGTAACGAATCAGGGTTTGCACAGCTTTATCATCGCTATGCGAAGAAGATTTTTAACTCGATCTATCGGATTTTGTCCAATCAGGAGGAGAGCGAGGATATTTTACAGGAGACTTTTGTGGAGTTTTTCTCAAAATCCGATAAGTGGCATGCGGTACTAAATGTTGAGGCTTGGTTGCGGCGGATGGGGGTGAATAAAGCGATCTCTCTTTTACGGAAGAATAAGCAATATCACACACCGATTGATGATCTGGAAATCCGGGACGAGGGTGAAGATGAGTTATTGGAAAAGGAATGGCGGGAATGCCGATTAACTGACCTGGAATCGGTCATTGATCAGTTGAGCGGGATACCCAAAATGATTATCAATCTTTATCTTTTTGAAGATATGAGCCATGATGAAGTTGCTGAGTCTTTGGGAATGACGGCCGTAGCGGTAAGGAGTCAATATCATCGTGCCAAAAAGAAAATTTACGAACAATTGAAGGAGAGGTATAATTATGCGGGATAATTTGAAAGATTTTGTAAATGCGAATCGGGATGCATTTGACCATAGAGAACCTTCTGCGGATTTATGGAATAAAATCAAACCACAGGTAGTTCCTCCGGTACAGGAAAAGAAAATTAAACCATTATGGCGATGGGCAAGCATTGCAGCAGCGACATTATTGGCAGGTACTGCTACATTACTGATTTTTAATCAGCAAGAAGATCACGCGACCAAAGTAGTAGATAGAAGACCAGTTTCTGTCCAAAAGGATGCATCGGAAACAATGACACCTGCACAGCAGGGAGTTTCTGTAGAAATTGAAAAGAAGGAGCCGGTTCGAACCATACAAACAATGTCAAATGTTCAAAAAATAAATCGTGTGGCTAAAGTGAAGGGACAAAAAACAGTTCAGGACAAGAATCGGTCGGTCAAAAAACAGGATTATATGGAAATGCTTCAGGATTCCACTTGGGCAAGTACACGTCTCGCAGCCATACTTGCTCTACAAAAACAAGGAGATCTGAATGACGATGCAACACGAGTGCTGGAGAAAATGGCAGTTTCTGATGAAAGCAGCAATGTACGTATGGCAGCCATTGAGACCTTATTGGAAGGAATGACACCGGAAGCCAGACAACAGAAAGTTCAGGATTTTTTTGTCGCACAGAATGACCCTACATTGCAGGTCGAATTGATGCAAATGATCGGGCAGCGAGATGAGCTGGAAATGAAAAACAGCACAAAGGATAAACTGAATGCGATCGTGGAAGATCCCTTTACATTGAAGTTTGTGAAAGAGCAGGCCTATGCCGTGTTGCTGCATCAATAAGGGAACAAAGCGATAAGGACTATGAAACAAATGGGATAGGCGGGGCCAGCGAATACAGGAGGAGATTAAAAAAAATTAGATAAAGAAACAATAAAATTAAGGAAATGAAAAGGATAAGAATAATCATCATGGGAATGGCGCTGATTTTTGCACATGCATTGCAGGCTCAGATATCAGAGCATGTGGAGGAGGCTGTACCGCCGAAACCTCCCAGACCACTAAGAGCAATTCGAAGTGCTGTTGAAAATAGTGGAAAGAAAGTTTGGAAAGAGTTTAAAGTACCTGCTTTAGGAGAGAAGTTATTGCTAAAATTTGATAATGTGGCTATCGAAGGCTATAATGGCAAAGAAGTTTTAATTACAGCGAATGTAGAGGAGCAGGAAGAAAACGACCGTGCTAAAGGTTTACGCGTAGTCAACGGTTCGGGTTTGTCCGATAATTCGGGAATGGGGATGAATATCCAGAATAATGCTGGCGTGACCGAAATCAGCATGGTCGGCATGCCAATGGAGGATTCGGTACATGTGCGTGTTCCTTTTAATCTTCCTATTAGCGTAAAAGGCCGCGGCGGTTTTTTTAATGGCGGTGGTATCGAGATAAAGGATGTTAAAGCTGAAGTGGAGATTTCCAGCACGATGGGCGATGTCAAGGTGATCAATGTAACAGGACCGATTAATGTAAAGGTTGCTCAGGGGGATGTTGTTGCCAAATTTGTGCAGCCCGTCAAAGGGCCTATTTCGCTCATTGCCGCAATGGGTGCGGTGGATGTGGCCTTCCCGGCAAAATTCGGCGCCAACGTAGATATGAAGACCTCAATGGGCAATATCTATGCGGCAGATGAATTTCAATTTGAAAAGCCTGTTGAGGAACCTAAAAGTAGTCCCTACAACATGTCAAATACTGTTAAAGGAAAAATGAATGGTGGCGGACAGGATGTGATCCTGAAGACTTCTATGGGTGATATCTATATTAGATCCCAAAAATAGTAGATGAAGTGTTGAAATAGGGCTGACCAGGTTTAGCATACAAATGCAAAAAACCTTAACTACCTATCGGTAGTTAAGGTTTTTTTGATGTGTTTTCAGTTGTGCCTAAAGTTCTGAAATAGGTCTGTTATTTTTTCGGTTCCATGCGTACCAAATACTGATCATTTTCATCTTCATATAGAATCTGGACTACCCAGCCCAGTTCATGGGATATGTTGATCAGTTTATCCTGATCTAAATACAGCCATTTGAAGGGAAACCCCCTTTGTCCTTTATATTCATATTGATATTGGATCTCTCCAAAATAGTAGGGCGGCTTTTTGATATTATAATCTTCGTAGAGATAAGTGATGTCCGAAGAATCGAAAATAAGCTGCCCTTTTTCAGTTAGGAGTTCTTTACTATGGTGCAATAGCTGTTTAAAACCAGCAATGTCACGAGAAATACCGACACCATTCATAAGAAATAGAAGCGTATCATACTTTTGTCCGTTAAATTGATAAAAATTTTGACAGATGATATTTTGTACGCCGCGTTGTTGCATAATATGGCAGGCAGTTGGTGATATTTCCAATGCATCAACCTCAAATCCCTTATCCTGTAAATACAAGCTATGACTGCCTACTCCCGCTCCTACATCCAATACCCGTCCGTCACAGAGCGATAATGCGATAAACTCCAGTTCTGGAAAATCATCTGCATCCCTAAAAAAAACTTCTACGGGCATTTCTTCTTCTTCCCCATAACTTGTATAAAGCATTAATGGGAATTTTTCTTCCTGGTGGACAAAGTAATCGTCCAATGCCTCACCATATACGTCTCTAAACATTGTCATTATCGATCATTAATACTTTTTTTGCGATATAAATGGAATCTTCATCACCAGTGTGTTTCATTGGCTCATCCGAAAGTTTGATGACAGGTGTCCATTGGTCGTCTTCTGGGAGAGCATCGGTCATTTTGATGACGATGTTCATAGGTTTAAGTCCCACATCGTTGGTAAAGTTGGTGCCAACACCAAAGGAGTGTAATATCTTGCCTTCGCAATAATTCGCTATCCGCTCAACTTTATCGTAATCGAGCCCATCGGAAAATATAATTGTCTTTGACAGCGGATCTATGCCATTTTTCTTGTAATGTGCAATAACCTTGTCCGTAAATTCCAACGGGTCGCCGCTGTCGTGTCGTACACCGTCAAATAATTTGGTGAGCTTTTTGTCGAATTGCTGAAAGAAAACTTCCGTGGTATAGGTATCGGATAACGCAATTCCAAGGTCACCCCGATATACATCAGACCAATGTTCCAGTCCCAGCAGGTTAGCCATCTTATAGCCATATTTGGCGGCGTGAAACATAAACCATTCGTGTGCATGTGTGCCGATGGGTTTGGTCTCATATTTCATGGCCAGATGAACGTTGCTGGTTCCGATAAAGGTTCTTTCTCCGTATTGCTTTAATGTACGGACAACCAAATCGTGAACTTCATAAGAATGCCTTCTGCGGGTGCCAAAATCAGCGATGGTGATATGGAGTTTTTTGTATTTTTCAATTTTGTCTTTAGCTGTGGCGATGACTCCTTCATCTGATGCACGGATTAAGCCTTGTGATTCATAGAAAAGCTCACAGATAAGTGACATTAACGGTACCTCCCAAAGAATAGTGCGATACCAGTACCCTTCGATGATAACCTCTAGATCAGGTCCATCCTGTGTGATCTTAACTTCATCGGGATCATAACGATAACCTTGCAGAAAATCAAAATAGGTTGGATCAATATAGGGGCAGTTTCTCGCGAAAAAGGCTTTTTCAGCTTTGGTAAGCCGTAAGTCTGCCATTTCGTTTACAGCCTCCTTCAAAAGGACATCGAACCCTTCCGGAAACTTGTGATGGCCCCGATTGATAAAGTGGTAGCGCGCTTTTGCCTTTGGAAAGAGCTTAACTACCGCATTCTGCATCGTGAATTTATAAAAGTCGTTATCTAATATAGAGGTGAATGAAGCCATCTTTATTAATCTGATTTTTGTTTGAGTTTGTAAATTTACTAATTAACATGAAATTGTGCGGATTGTTCATCATAAATAAAACTTTCGCGGTTCAATGGCTACGCAAATAGCACCGGAAATTTTAATGGAATGATTAGGGGAGCAAAGGAAATTCCTCGAAGTCAGAAGAGAATAAAGAAGAATCAACAAGCGGCCGGATGACAAAAAAGCGGGTCAGTGATTCACTGACCCGCTTTTTATCCTAAATTTAATCTATTATTATCGTGTACGTGTTCTTTCAGAACCGCCGCTTGAACGGCTAGCGCCTTCAGATGATCTTGATCTTGGCGCTGAAGAGTTACCGCTATGTGCCGAACCTGATCTATCCACCGCAGGTGCCGAGGACCTTGTACGGGTGTTCTCATAGCTTCTATTTTGTACTGGCTGGGTAGCTTGATTTACAGGCTGACTAGAACGCGTTCTACTGTTGCTTGTCTCATAACTCCTATTTTGCACCGGTTGAGCAGGTTGGTATACGGGCTGGCTAGAACGGGTTCTGCTGTTACCCGATTCATAGTTTCCATTTCTTTGCGGTGTCGTTGTTGGCTGCGAACCGCGTGAAGAATTGGCGTCAACAGTGTTTCCTTGTCTGGTTCTACCGGTAGAAGTAGGGTTGTTATTATTTGCTGGATTCGACTGCCTGTCGGATCGTGTTCTGAAATCGTAATTATTTGAATTGGGCGTTGTTCCAACATTATTTCTGTTGGTTGCTCCATTGTCTCTTGTTCTACTGTTATTGTCAGTAGAGCTACGTGTAGACCCGTTGCTGTTTGCATCATTACGTGATCTGACCGAGGCATTACCACTATTGTCTATATATAACTCTCGGTTTCCGGATCTGGAATTGATGTTATCCCGATTGGAAATGACACGGTTGTTGCGGTCCGATATCGCACTATTATTATTACGTGTGCGGGTCGATGCATCGACGACATTGGTCGGGCGTGCCGATGACCGTGTGTTGCGGTCTACAGTCGGACGGTACATACTGATTTCGTTTGTCCTCGTACGGCTGTTGCTGCTGCGCGCAGATCCGGGTCTGTCCGCATTGGCAATCCGATTGACCGTAACACTTCTGCCTGTATAACGTTCGATATCAGATCGACGCGGTCCACCGACATAGTAATTATTGTTGATGATAGTCGTATTGTTGATAACAGTAGTTCTATTATAGATGCTGTTATAATTTCGACGATTCACATAATATCTATCCATGTTTCGGTTCATAAAATGATTGACTGAAACAAAGGTCCAGAAGTTCATGGGGATATTGACAGAAACATTGATATTCATGCCAGGACCTAATGGAGCCCAGCCATAATAATCATTGCTTTGACGCCAGTTTACCCATGCTGGTCCCCATTCATAGTCAGGAACCCAACCCCAGCCATAGCGGTCATTGTAATTCCAACGACCATAGTGGAAAGGAGCCCAGCCCCAATCGTAGTTGGATACCCAGGTATTACCATAATCCGTCATCGACCAATACCCATTGGTTGCATAAGGTTGGAAGTCAGGGCCAGCATCCGGAATCCACACATATCCATAGTTCGGATCATTGACCCATTGTCCGTATGGTGAAAGCTCATCATAGAACATCTGAAATGAAACACCGGAATTGTTATAATTGTTATAACCTGTGTTGTATCCCCCTCTTTGGGCCATGGAAGTTGTACAACTTGTGAAAGAAGCAACACCGATCAAACCCAATGCCCAATATTTTATATTCCTTAAATTTTTCATCTTCGTAATATTTTAAAGTATGACAAAACTCTATGCGCTTGTCGTTGTTATTATGACAGCATAACGTATTAAATGGTTTAATCAGTACACTATAAATCTGATTTTTTTTATATAAAAGTCAAATTGATGATCTTTTTACATAAACGACAATTTTAGATACATATTTTTTATTTACCTTTACCGCTCGAATTGTTACGTGTTTGTTGAGCATATAAGGTGTTTTATGACACATTGATTTGACATAGACATATTTTTAAATGGCTAAAAAACTTCAGACTTTTTTTCTAGAATTCGCGAACATTCACCGTTTCTTATTGCGGTTTTGGCGCGAATTAGTAACACCACCATACGAATTCAAGGAAATTATACGCCAATGCTATGAGATAGGCTATAAGTCGTTGCCTTTGATCAGTTTAACCGGATTTATCGTTGGCTTTGTATTTACAAAACAGTCTCGTCCTTCGTTGGAAGAATTTGGTGCAACTTCGATGTTACCATCCTTGATCTCCATTGCAATTGTTCGGGCTTTGGCCCCTTTGGTAACGGCTTTGATTGCCTCCGGTAAAGTGGGGTCACAGATCGGTGCTGAATTAAGTTCGATGAATGTGACCGAGCAGATCGATGCCATGGAGGTGTCGGGTACAAATCCTTATAAGTATTTGATTGTAAGTAGAATTTTAGCTACAACCATCGGTATTCCTGTCCTCTGTTTTTATGTGGCCGGTATTGGTCTCTTGGGCGGTTACCTGAGTATGATGAGTAAAGATGACCTGAGTTTTTTGAGTTTTTTTACACAGGTTTTTGAAACCATTGCTTTCAAAGATTTGGGGGCTATGGTATTGCGTGCGGTGATATTTGGTTTTACCATTGGAGCTGTTAGTTGCTATTGCGGCTATTTTTCTTCGAAAGGTACCGAGGGGGTAGGTAAAGCTGCCAACGCTGCTGTAGTCGCTTCAATGTTCCTTGTATTTATTGAGGAAATAATTATTGTTCAGGTTTTGTCGTTCTTTGGATAGTGGTATATGGAAAAAGCGAAATTAAATATAGATCATTCTCAATCTGTTATTGAAATCAGAAATGTGAGTAAATCTTTTGGAGATAACCATGTACTGAAGAATGTTAATCTGGATTTATATAAAGAAGAAAACCTTGTTGTTTTAGGCCGTTCAGGTACGGGTAAGTCGGTTCTGATTAAGTTGATTTCTGGCTTATTAAAACCGGATGAGGGGGCAATTGGTGTATTGGGTGAATCTGTTACTGAATTAAACGATCGTCAACTGCGTGAATTACGGTTAAAAATAGGTTTTTCTTTCCAGAATAGCGCGCTTTATGACAGTATGACGGTTCGTGAGAATTTGGAGTTTCCTTTGGTGAGAAACAAACGGAAGCTGACACGATCTGAGATTAATTATGCGGTGGAAGAAGTGTTGGATGGGGTAGGCTTATCCCAGGCAATCAACCAGATGCCATCTGAACTGTCCGGAGGCCAGCGTAAGCGGATTGGTATAGCGCGTACGTTAATCCTTAGGCCGGAGATTATGATGTACGATGAGCCCACGGCGGGTTTGGATCCGATTACCTGTTTGGATATTAATGGGTTGATTAATGAGGTTCAGGAGCGGTATAAGACTTCGTCAATTATTATTACACACGATTTGGCCTGTGCAAAAGAAGTCGGTGATCGTATTGTGATGTTACTGGACGGTAAATTTGAAAGACAGGGGTCTTTTGAGGAAATTTTTGATACAGATGACGCACGGGTAAGGGCGTTTTATAATTATAATTTTATTCTATAATATACATGAGTAAGGCAGAAAATAAAAGAGCAATCATTGTTGGTATTTTTGTTTTTTTAGGCGTATTGATTCTTTTGGCCGGGATTTTTATTTTAGGCAGTCAACAGAAGAAATTTACAAGAAACATCGAGATCACCACTTCATTTCCTGATGTTGCAGGATTGAAAGTAGGAAGTAATGTCTGGTTTTCTGGAGTTAAGGTGGGCATTATTAAAAATATTCATTTTAAAAGTGTACAGGATGTCGAAGTTGTTTTGACTATTGAAGAGAAATCTGCAGAATATATCCGTAAGGATGCAGTCACAAAATTGGGTTCCGATGGACTGATCGGTAATAAGATTGTTGTTATTTCAGGGGGATCGCAAAACGCACCTACCGTAGAAACAGGTGACTTTCTACGGTCCGCCAAAACTGCGGATATGGAAGCGATGATGGAGACATTGCAGGTGAATAACGAAAACTTAGCTAAGATTACCACAGACTTTGTCGAGATATCACGTGGATTGGCAGATGGTAAGGGGATGGTCGGGGCGATGTTGACCGATACGGCTATGGTGAATACCTTACGTGCGAGTTTATTGTCCATCAGTGCGGCAATGAACAATGCAAACAAGGCATCGGCTAACTTGGTGACGTTGACAAATTCGTTGAACAGCAACAGAGGCTTGATCCATGATCTGACCACAGATACCGCGATATTCTCCAATTTACGTCAATCTGCTGCTCAATTGCAGGGCGTTTCGCAGACCGCAAATGCATTGATCAATAATTTGAATAACGCCTCAAGCAGATTGAACGATAAGGATAATGCCGTAGGTGTCTTATTGAATGATCCTGCTTCGGCTGACCAGATTAAGTCGGCAATTAACAACTTGAATTCAAGTACCGAAAAGTTGGATGAAAATATGGAAGCCTTGCAGCATAACTTCCTATTACGCGGCTTCTTTAAGAAAAAAATGAAGGAAAATGCGAAGAAAGCCGAATTACTTAAGGCAGATAGTGCACAGTAAACTGTCGTAAACATATTATCGAAAGGCTTTACGCTTGCGTAGAGCCTTTTTTTCTTTAATAAATAACAAATCATACAGGTTTTCAAACGAAACTTAGGCTTATAGCGAACGTTTGAATGACTTTTAGTTAAGAGGAAATGAATAAACCTGAAATTACGGATAAAGAGGTGATCTTTGAAGACAATCATCTGATAGCAATCAATAAAAGGGCAGGGGATATTGTACAAGTTGACGAAACCGGAGACCTTTCATTGGAAGATATGGTAAAGATCTACCTGAAAAAGAAATATGATAAACCCAATGATGCTTATGTTGGGGTTATCCATCGTTTGGATCGACCGGTTAGCGGTATGATTCTTTTCGCGAAAACGAGCAAAGCCCTTGAGCGCATGAATAAGTTTTTTCAAGATCGCACGGTAAAGAAAACTTATTTTGCCATTGTGCGCCAACGTCCGCGAAATGCCGAGGGTAAATTGATCAACTGGTTAATTCGAAATAGACAGACGCGAGTGACCAAGGCATTCCCTCGTGAAGTGAAGGGCGGCACCTATGCTGAATTGGATTATGTGGTGATAGGTGAGTTGAACGGTTTTTACCTGTTGCGTGTTGAACCTCTTACAGGCCGTACACATCAGATTCGTGCACAGCTGGCGGCGATGGGTTGCCCCATTGTTGGCGATAACAAATACGGATATCCAAGAGGAAGTTCATTGGGAAGTATCTGTTTGCACTCGCGATCGTTGGCGTTTATGCATCCCATCAAAAAAGAGCAGATGACATTGGTGGCGTCATTGCCGCAAGATGGTTTTTGGGACAAATTTGAAGCATTGGTACGCTAATCGTTAAATTTTCAGTAACTTTGGGCTATGAAATGGTTTAAATATCTACTCTTAATATTTACCTTAAGCTGCTCGATGGTGTCTATTTCTCGAGCACAGTGTGCCATGTGTACATTGAATGCCGAAAACGCTACGAAAGAAGGCAATATGCAGGGAAAGGGGTTGAACGACGGTATCTTATTTCTATTGGTGATTCCTTATCTGGCAGCTGCAGGACTAGGTTATCTATGGTATAAAAAATACCGAAAAAAGAATCCGCCAACCAAAAAGTTTATTAACGAGATAAAATAGAATCTAATGCCGACATCTAAATTTCATGCAATGATACATTCCAAATGTCCTAAATGTCATGTTGGAAATGTATTTGAAGGAAAGGTATACAGTTTGCGGAAGCAGCATATGAATGAAGTGTGCCCACATTGTGGTGTTAAATATGAGGTCGAGCCCGGCTATTTTTATGCGGCAATGTATGTTAGCTATGCGCTTTCTGTAGCAGAAATTGTGTCAGTGTCTGTTGCTATTGCGATTTTGACGGGAAGTGAGTCGCCTTGGTTCTATTTGGGAGGTCTGGCTGTAACCATTTTAGTTTTCGCTCCCTTTAATTTTAGGTATTCCCGCTTGATCCTATTACATTTTTTAACGCCAAAAATAAGCTATGAACCTCGCTATGAGCTCGCTTTGGAAATCGGTGAAAAAGATAAGGAAGCGCAGGGTAATAAAAAGAATTAACAATATTTAAAAAAATAAAGAGCNNGCTCTTTATTTTTTTAAATATTTCATTGTACTGTCGAAAAGGAAAACTTTATCCTTGTACGACTCCGAAATAAGTTGTTGTAATGGTATCAAATGCACCTGCTGAAAATCCGTGATATGTTCTTCGGAAGGCAGGACGACTTGAATACAATAAGTCATTCCTTCGTGCGGGGACTGGAGCATTTCCAGAAAATGCACTTGGAATTTTTGGGATTGTACGATATTATCCTCAATCCAGGAAACGATCTCGCGATGGATTGTTTCTTCTGCTATAACAGATACATTGTATAAAAACATAAACAAAAATACGGTTTTATACGCTATTTTTGAATATTACGTTTAATTACTATATCTTGTAAAAATAAGGTTGCATTGACTGCAATTTGGTATTTAATTACAATATTTGGGTTAAATGATAAGGACGTATTCGGGATTATGAGGTTGCAATTTTGGACTGTTTTATTTTTTTGTGCATTGACTATGTTAGGGTGCCAACAACATAAGGTTGACCCTATACCCATTAATCAATTCTTTTCCACACCTGAAAAATCAAATTTTAAAATTTCTCCCAATGGTCGGTTCATTGCATATATCGGTATGGACAACCATTGCAAAAATATTTATTTGATAGATTTGATGGACAAGGACAGCTCCAAGCAGCTCACTTATCAGAATGATATCAATGTAAAATCCTTTGTCTGGAATAACGACTCCAAAATTTCTTTTTTGACCGAGCAATCTGCCCAGGACAGTTTACGTTTATATGCTGTGGATATTAACACAGAAAAGATTTGGCCCTTAATTAAACCTGCCCGTGCAAGATTCAGGTGGGTTCATCCGATGGTTTCCAACAGCGATAGTTTTGTTGCTGGAATCAATGACCGTGATTCCTCGTTTTTTGATCTTTATCGCATTTATTTGGACGGTAGACCTCGGGAACTGATTTTACAAAACCCCGGTAATATGAGTTCTTGGATTGCATCCAACGATGGGCAGGTGCGTTTAGCAATTGCAAATGATTCGGTACAGCAATCTGTTCTTTTCCGGGCTTCTGAGAAAGAACCTTTTAAGGAAATTATACGCTGTGATGTCGAGAGTAGTTTCACTCCGTTGGGATATAAGGATAGTTCAGATCGTATTATTTATGCACTTTCAAATATAAATCGTGACAAGCTGGCTCTCGTTAGTTATGATCTGGTTGATGAAAGGGAATTGGGGGAGCTGTATAGCCATAAAGAGGTCGATGTAAATCCCGGAGGTTACTTCCCGGAGCAAAGCCGCTTGTTGTTTGTTAATTATACAACTTCGAGACAGAGCCGGCATTTTTTTGACGATAAAACAAAACGGAAATATGATGAACTGTCTAAGCAAATTGATGGTTTTGAATTCCAGGTACTCAATACCGATGTTTCGGGAGAGAAAGTCATTATTAAGACCTATACAGATGTTAATCCCGGGGGGATTTATTTTTACGATTTTACGTCCAAAAAATTGACCAAATTAGCCGACAATAACTCGGATCTCAAAAGTAAGGAATTGTCTCCCAATGAATTTATTACCTACAAAGCGAGAGATGGCATGACGATCTCAGGGTATTTGACCTATCCAATACATTCCAACCGGAAGGATTTGCCTATGGTGGTACTGCCACACGATGGTCCCAATGGACGCGAAGTATGGGGATTTGACAATGAAGCACAATTTTTAGCGAACAGGGGATATTTGGTTTTTCAGATGAATTATCGAGGTTCAACGGGATTTGGAAAGAAGTTTTGGACTGCTGGATTTAAGGAATGGGGTGGGAAAATTCAAGATGATATTACGGACGGGGTAAAATGGCTGATCAAAGAGGGGATTGCCGATAAAGATCGTGTGGCCATTGTGGGAAAAGGATTTGGGGGCTATTCGGCACTACATGCTGCTTGCTTCAATTCAGATCTGTATAAATGCGCTGTTTCTTATTCCGGATATACCAATCTATTTACCTATTTTAGGGATATTCCACCGTATTTTAAGTCCTATGTACAGAAAATGTATCAGATCGTAGGGAATCCTATTCGGGAAGCGGAGTTGTTTAAAAATATATCTCCTGTTTTCCATTCGGATAAGGTACGGATTCCTGTACTATTAGTCCAAGGGGGCAAAGACCGATTTAGTTCGGTGACAGATGCAAACCAATTTGTTCAGAAATTGAAGAATAACCATGTTCCTGTGCAATATGTCCTGAAGGAAGATGAGGATAGAACTTTTAAAAAAGATGAGAATATATTTGGCTACTATAATGAACTGGAGCGATTTTTGGAAAAATATCTAGCGGACTAGGGGCATTATATGAAAGCAGAGAAATACAGCTATCGAAAAAATTATGGACTATTGTTGATGTTTTTCATCGTCATCAGTGGTTTGTATATTTTTGCGCTTTTTCTATCCAGAAGCTATACCGAGTCCCATATAAAGAATGAATTTACCAATAGGAAATCGGAAATTTTTGATCAAACCTTAATTCCTTTCAATGATTTTTTCCAAAATAGAATTCCTGAGGTCTCGTTTTATCAGGGCTTTTTGGACTCTGTACAAGCTGGAAAATATGCCTACAGTATTTTAAGTTCTTATCCTTTTGTGCGCGAAATCGGTTTTTTTGATTTACAATTTAACAATGATCATAATTTAAATTACGGTTTTATAGTCAATAATTTGAGAATTCAGCCTAAGACCATTACATTTTTTACGGTATCCCGCTCGGGGCTGAACAAAAATACGATCCGTGACCGTGGTCAGATGGGCCTGCATTCGGAGGAAATCAATAACATTGGGGTTAAGCTCGCTACTTATATTGACAAGTTGCAGCCGAATGCGAAACTTTCTGACAAGGATATTTTAAAGGTATTCTATACGATCAGACCCGGACAGATTACCTATTTAAATATACCAAGGGTCAATGATTTGATCGTTTATAAAACCATTATGGAGGGGAATCTGGACCATACTGTCGGCTATGAGCAGGACATGTTCAATTTTCAGATCGACCCAATGTATCTGGAGGTGAAAAATAGTTATGCCAATCTCTATGAAAAGGTGGAGATCGTCCCCTTGGTAGGGGCACCGATTACACCGGAAAATGATGAAATTTCGACAGAAATGCCTTTGCCTGGAGCTTTGGCGGATTATAAACTGCTCTTTAGGTCAAGTAAAAGTTTTCTATCGAAGGAAATAAACCGCAGTTTTTGGCCCGTATTGGGCGGTATATCCTTGATTTATATTATTTTGATCGCTATTCTATATTTAATTTATAGAAATTTAGAAATTAACGGTAGACTTTTTAAATTGCAATATGATTTTATCAACAATTTGACCCACGAGTTTAAGACGCCTGTAAGTGTCATAAAAATTGCTGGAAATAACATCAAGAGTGCACAAGTTTTATCCGATGAGGAGCGAAAGATGTATGGTAATATTTTGGATCAGGAAGCCGACCGGCTCAATAATCTGATGAATAAATTATTGTCGTTTAGTCAAATTGAAAATAAAACCATCAAATTAAATAAAGAGGAGGTAGATCTGGAGGAATTTACCGAAAATTTGGTTGCTTCCTCGAGAATAAAATACGCTGACTTCAAAATTAGCACAAAAATTGATGTAAGAACATCGATGCTTGCGGATCCGGTGTTATTGAGCAGCGTATTTCAAAATATGATAGATAATGCCTACAAATATTCTAAAAATGGGCATAAAATCTTGGATATTGCAATACAACAAAATAAGAAGAATTTTGTTATTACTTTTAAGGATGAAGGAATTGGGATAGAGAAGGCAGAGTTTAACAATATCTTCAAAAAGTTTTATAGAATAAAAAGTCAATATAATCAGCAAGGAAGTATTGGTTTAGGTTTGGCTTTCTGTAAGGAGATCACCGAGTTTATAGGTGGAGAGATTACGGTAAAAAGCCAATTGGGGCAAGGCACGACCTTCACGTTAGTATTTCCGGTTTAAAAAATAAATTTAAATATGAAATATCCATGTTTAGAAAACATGAAAACTTATAGTTATAAACTGGATATTCCATAAGACATTTAAAAGACAAATTATTTACTTATGAATAAAGACATCACTGTTGCTGTTATTGAAGATGATGAGAACTTACGTTTCTTGGTAAAACATCGATTAGAATCTGAGGGCTATCAAGTCATCCAAAGCGGAAATGGGAATGAAGCAGAAAGTTTAATCTTGGAGAAACGACCGGATGTGGTCCTCTTAGATTGGATGCTCCCTGGAAAAGAAGGTAATGAGATCTGCGAGGATGTCCGTAAAGCAGGATTTGAGAATATCATTATTATGATGACAGCCAAATCCCAGGATGTGGACAAGATTGAAGCGTATAGCTTTGGTGTGACAGACTATATTAGCAAGCCGTTCAATATGGACGTGTTGATTGCAATGATAGATAATAAGGTGAAGTTTTTCTTGCCTAAGAACAGCCCCGAAATCTACAAGTTTGGACAGACAGAACACCATCCAAATATCCATTCCTTGATACGGGATGGCAAAAAGGTCGAATTAACTATTTTAGAGAATAGAATCTTATTACATTTTCTTCAAAACTTAGGTCGGGAGATCACACGTGAGGAGTTGATGGAAGTGGTATGGGGATATAGTTCCAATGTGAATACACGGACGCTGGACATGCACGTCGTACGTCTGCGGAAGAAGATAGAGACAAATCCTGACAAACCGCATTATTTGCAGACAGTACGCGGATTGGGCTATAAATTTGTTGATGAAGAAGAGATTTGATGGATAAGAATTTGTTTTGTTGAAAACAATTATTATCTTCGTATAGATTGAAAGCAAGACCATGTTACCCGAAGAGGGTAATATGGTCTTGTTTCTTTTTTTAAATGTAGAAAATAAGAAAAAGATAAAATTATGGCAGAAGTAACTTATTTTACGGAAGAAGGATTGCGTAAGCTTAAAGAGGAATTAGCTTATCTGAAGACGGAAGGAAGATCTAAAATTGCCAATGCTATTGCAGAGGCAAGAGACAAAGGAGATTTGTCTGAAAATGCGGAGTATGATGCTGCTAAAGAAGCTCAGGGACTTCATGAAGCTAAAATAGCCAACTTGGAGAATACCTTGGCGACAGCCCGATTGATTGACGAATCCAAATTGGATACGTCTAAGGTGCTAGCTTTGTCTATCGTTAAGATCAAAAATAAAAAGAATGGTGCTGTGATGACTTATCAATTGGTTGCCGAATCAGAGGCGGACCTTAAGTCGGGCAAGATTTCCGTTAAATCTCCTATTGCTCAGGGATTATTGGGCAAATCGAAAGGTGACACGGCAGAGATCGAAGTGCCTGCAGGTAAGATTGAATTTGAAATTGTAGAGATTTCGAGATAACATATGTCGGTTATGTGCGGTACGCCATAACCGCACATCCGCAAATTAACTTTATATTAAGAAGGTCGGGTTCTAGCAATCGCGACCTTTTTTGTTTATATTTGTTGAGAACATCATACTTAATGTTACTTATGGTCGTTTTTTATCAAATGTATTTAGATAGTAAATGGTAGACGTTAGACTATCTTTCTGCAAGCCGATGGGCGGTAGAATCGAAGTCTCCCATGCCATACTCATATCTCAATACTTTATTACAAAAAGAGTTTATTCCAATATAGAATAATATGTCAACAATTTTTTCAAAAATCGTCGCTGGAGAGATTCCAGCTTACAAAGTTGCGGAGAGTAATGATTTTCTGGCTTTTTTGGATATCAGTCCTTTGGCGAAAGGCCATGTTTTGGTGATACCTAAAAAAGAAACAGATTACATTTTCGATATTGAAGATGATGAGTACATGGCACTTTGGGTATTTGCAAAAATCGTTGCGCAGGGGATAAAAAAAGTAATTCCGTGTGTTAAAGTTGGCGTGGCTGTTGTGGGATTGGAAGTTGCGCATGCACATATCCATCTTGTTCCGATCAATAAAATAAGTGACCTAAATTTTGCTGGGCCTAAGTTGAGTTTAGGCGAAGAAGAACTACATCAGATCGCTGAAACAATCCGGGAGTCCATTATCAGCATAACTGCACAAAATCAATAACAAGATTATATTACACTTGATTTACTTTCGTTTTTTAGAAGAATACTATATTTGTACTTTGTTGTTTTAAAATTATACAGGGAAAAAAGTAGATTTTGATTCTAAAATGGAGAAAACAACATTGATTTTTACTGAAAGTTATGCATGAACTTTTGTTGTCATTTCAACAACTAATGAACCCCGAAGAGCTCCTGAGTTCAGGCGGGTTTTATTTAGTTATATTAATCGTATTTGCCGAAACGGGTCTGTTTTTTGGTTTTTTTCTACCGGGCGATTATTTATTATTTTTAGCAGGACTATTTTGCGCGCTCAATAAGATCGATGTGAGCATTTATACGCTTTGTCTGGGCTTATTGGGAGCAGGAATATTGGGTAATTTTACAGGTTATTGGTTCGGTTATCGAGCGGGTCCGATGTTATTCAAGCGAAAGGATAGTTTTATCTTTAAACGGAAATATGTGGTCATGGCGGAAGAATTTTACCATAAATATGGGGGAACCGCATTAATTATAGGTAGATTTGTTCCAATAGTTCGTACTTTTGCTCCGATCTTTGCCGGTGTTGTAAAATTAGACTTCAAAAAATTCGTTTTATATAATATCAGTGGAGCTTTAATTTGGGTCTTGGTATTAACTCTTTCGGGTTATTTCCTAGGGATAGAGTTTCCTTGGATCATTCATTATGTGGAATACGTTGTGGTTGGAATGATCGTGATCGCATTTTTGCCTATTGCAATAACTTTGCTCAAAAAGCGAATAAAAGACAAAAGAAACAAACAAAATATACAGTAAAATAAAAAATGAGTAAACAAAACCCTTGGCACATGGTTTCTCCAGGTGAGAATGTGCCAAATGCCGTAAATGCTATCATTGAGATTACAAACGGATCCAAAGGAAAGTACGAATTAGACAAAGAAACAGGTTTGTTGCTTTTGGACAGAGTAATGAGTTCCTCTGTTGTCTATCCAGCCAATTATGGTTTCATTCCACAGACTTATTGCGATGACAAAGATCCTTTGGATATTTTGGTAATTTGTTCGGTTGATATTTTACCATTAACATTGGTGGAAGCACAAGTTATTGGTGTCATGAATATGGTTGATGGCGGAGAGCAAGATGATAAAATCATTGCTGTTGCCAAAAATGATCCTATATTCAACTACATTAAAGACATCGATCAATTGCCGCCGCATACCATGAAGGAAATTGTACAATTCTTTGAAAGTTACAAAGCTTTAGAAAAGAAACATGTTATTGTTGAAGGGGTGAAAGGACGTGAAGAAGCACAAAGAATCTTGATAGAGGCTATTGAGTTGTACAAAACAGAATTTGTTAACAAATAACCCCCAGCATGGCGCTCGATATTTTTTGGACATTGTTTTTAGTACTGGCCAACGGTTTTTTCGTTGCGGCCGAGTTTGCTATTGTCAAAGTCCGAATCTCCCAAATTGAAGTTCAGGCAAAAACAGGTAGTAAAGTTGCTACAATAGCCAAAAGTATAACGGAGCATTTGGATGGTTATTTGGCCGCTACACAATTGGGTATTACACTTTCTTCACTGGCATTAGGTTGGGTAGGAGAGGCTGTAATGACCCAGATTGTGCAGGGGGCTTTAGGTTTCTTTGGTGTTGAATTGACCGGTACGATAGCGACCAACGCAGGACATGTGCTGGCATTTACAATTATTACCGTATTGCATATTGTCTTTGGGGAGCTAGCTCCCAAATCAATTGCCATTCAAAAACCTGTTGCAACAACCATGAAGATTGCGGTTCCACTGCAATTTTTCTACTTTATCTTTAGACCTTTTATTTGGATATTAAATGGTTTTGCTAATTTTCTGCTTAAAATTTTAGGCTTTGAAGTCACTAAAGGTGAATCTGCCCACTCTTCTGAGGAATTACAATACCTCTTGGATAAAGGAAAAGAATCCGGAGCATTGGATATTTCTGAACATGAGTTAATTAAAAATGTCTTTGATTTTAATGAACGCATCGTCAAGAATATTATGGTGCCGAGGACGAAAATTGTCGCGGTCGAAATAACGGCAGACGCTTCAGAATTGATTGAGACCATGACGGAGGAAGGCTATTCACGTCTTCCGATCTACGAAGATAACATTGATCAGATTGTTGGTATTGTGCATACCAAGGACATCCTTCCGCTATTGGCCAAAGGCAAAGAGGTGGTGATGAGAAATATCATGCGTAAACCATACTTTATCCCTGAGACCAAAAAAATCAATGATCTGATGGCCGAGTTTCAGCAGCGACGCCTGCAACTGGCCATTGTACTGGATGAATTTGGAGGTACAGCAGGGATGGCTACCTTGGAGGATATTGTGGAGGAATTGGTAGGGGAGATCCAAGATGAGTACGATGAGGAAACACCAGTTGTGGAACGTATATCTGAAACAGAATATATGGTAGATGCGGGGGCTAGTATTCATGATGTGAATGAGTTTCTTCCGATAGAATTACCTGAAAGTCAGGATTACGATACAATGGCCGGATTGGTCAGTGAAATCTTTGATAAAATTCCTGAGGTAGGCGAGCGGAAACAGGAATACGGTTATGTATTTACAATTATCCGCAAGGCGCAGCAGAATATTGAATTTGTTAAATTAGAACTGGTCGAGTCGACGGATGACGATCTAGCGGAATAAGATCACAACGAACAGTACATGCAGTTATTTTTTACACCGGAGTTAAGTCCTTCTTTAGAAAATTTTATCCTCTCTGAGGAAGAAAGCAAGCATGCTGTCCGTGTACTTCGTATGAATACGGGAGATCGTTTATATTTAATTGATGGTTGTGGCGGCCTGTACGAAGCTGAAATTATAGATCCACATCCGAAACGTACTGTACTTCGCATTTTAAGTGTCAAAGAGAACTACCAACAGCCAAACTATCATTTGCATATTGCTGTTGGACCGACCAAGAACATCGACCGTATCGAGTGGTTTTTGGAGAAAGCTACAGAGGTAGGGATTCAGGAGATTACACCTATTATTTGTGAGCATTCCGAGCGTAAGCAGGTGAAGTTGGACCGCTTGAACAAAGTCATTGTGTCAGCCATGAAACAATCTTTGAAAGCGTATTTGCCAAAACTTAATCCTGCGATACCCTTTAAACAGTTTTTAAAAGACCTTCCAAAAGAGGATGTCCAAAAAGCAATTGCACATTGCGTTGATTCGGACAAGAAGTATTTGAACGAGGTATTTGAAGCGGGACAACATTATATCATTTTGATAGGTCCAGAAGGAGATTTTTCAGCCGAGGAAATCGATCTGGCAATAGCTGCGGGGTTTCGGCCAATATCGCTTGGCGAAGCACGTTTACGGACCGAGACAGCGGCATTGGCGGCTTGTCTTGAGACCTCGCTACTCAATAGATAATTTAAGCTATCTTTTAGTGTTTCTATGTGAATCCGATCTAATAATATAGATAAGATTCAGCATAGAAGAGGATATGTTTATTTTACAAGTTCAGCATCGACGATCTGAATTTCGGAATTTCCTTTCAGTGGGTCCTTTGTAAAAATCATCTTTCCTTTGAGCTTGATGGGATCTTCGGAAAATTTTATTGCTCCCCCTTTTAAGGTCACTTCTACCATAGGTGGTATTCCATTGGAACCACAAAATTGACATTGCATGACAGGTAGCACAGACATCATAAAGTTCTTATGATTACGGCCACTGTGTAGGGGAACCATATAGCCTGGTAATTCGACCACTTTGTTTTCAAGCGCTTTGAGCTCTTTCGGATAAAAAGGAGTATATACTTTTTTTGCACCATTATAGGTTACTTTATAAGCCATTTTATCAATGGCATCCCATGTTTTGTTCATCATGGGTGTATGATCAGGCACATCGGGATTGCTGCCGATCTGTGCCTGTGCTTGCATGATATAGAAAAATATAAAGGCGAATGCTGTGATAATTTGTTTCATCTGTTTAATTTTTTGTAGTTGCGGTGAAGCGATCAGATTTATTCTGTATGATGAATAAATCATAATGGTTTCATCTGTTTTAGTATTGAGTATATTGTATTGCGTACTGAGATTTTGCTGAAGCAAATCCAGAATTTATCTTGTATATGCTATTCTTACGTTTTTTAACTCCAATACGCAGTCGTCCTATTTGTTTGATAAAGTACCGGCTATACTTGTCCTATACGCTTTCACAGCGGGAATCAGCGCTGCTAGCACGCCGATGAGGCAAGCAACAAGCAAAAATACCAATTCTTTTGGATGTAGCCTAAAAGCTTCGATAAAGTCAGCACTCTGGCTCGTTTGGTTACTGATATAATATAATGCCAGATGTGCCAATAACAGCCCGACCAGTCCGCCCACGATTGTTATGGTCAGGCCCTCCAATAGGACAATGGTAAATAATTTTCCTTTAGACGCACCGAGTGTACGCATAATGGCCAGATCATATTTACGTTGTTTCAACGCATTGTAGAGGTTAATAAATACACTCAGCCCAGCAATGAGCATGATGACATAAGCAAGGATCGCTAAAGAATCTATTCCTACGCCTAGGAGTGAAAACAGACGTGTACTTTCCATAGCAGGAGAAGCAGCTTGCATATCTGTTTGTTGGTCGATCATTTTAGGCAATATACCGATAGCTGCCGGTGACTGGTATTTTATTAAAATAGCTGTTATTTCAAGACCATTTTGTTTCACCATATCAGCGCCAATGGATTTGACAAATACCCCTTCCTCTTCGTGTTCGTGGTCATCATGATCGTGATCATGATGTTCTTTTTCATTGGTTGCCACTTGTCCGGTAGAATTTTCCGGCAAGTCTTCTCCATGGTGATGTAAATGTGCTTTGACTGTTTCCTGACGGTCTTCTTCCCGTTCACGTTGTTCTTTTTGTGCTGCAGTTTCGTTGTCAGCATGAGCATGGGCGATACCATGAACATCCCAGACGCTCTCGAGATTGGTCAATATGAGGTTATCGGTTACATTGTTATTTTGTTTTAGAATACCTACGATGGTAAAAGGATGTTCGTCGTGACTATGGCCATCCTTGCTGAGTCCATGGGAGCTGTTGATCTGGTCACCTATTTTCAAATGGTGCTTTTTTGCGACCTGCTCACCGATAACGGCTTCAAAGTCTTTTTGCCAGATGCGGCCTTCATTTATTTTGGTATTGTAGATGGTCAGAAAAGAAGAGTCCGTCCCCACAATTCGATGTCCCTTAAAGTTATCACCTAATGACAGGGGGACCGCTAGTTGAACAAGCGGGTTTTGGCGCAGGGGTTCGAGTTCATCCAAAGGTATATTTCCAGTTGGGTTGTCGATATGATATACGCTGGATAAGATCAATTGAAGTGGACTGCCCTTAGCTCCGACAACAAGATCAATGTTCCTGCTATTATTGTCAAGTTGTTTTTCAAATGTATCACCTGTGATAGAAAGCACAGCTAAGATGGAAATTCCAAAAGCCGTCAGCAAGATACTAAGAAAGACAGAGCCAAATTGTCTACTTAAATTTTTCCAAACCAACTGTATCGTATTCATAACAAATTCTAAAGCTAAAAGGGTGAATGACTATATGACGTATTCAATTATTTTAAGATATACATTTTTGAGAACTGATCTCTAATCCGTTTGTCATGTGTGGTGATCAAGAGGGTTGAGCCGGCGGTATCTGCAATATCCAAAAGTAGTTCCAGCACACGATTTGTATTGGTGTCATCCAAAGCAGCTGTAGGTTCGTCCGCGATGAGCAGGGCAGGCTTATTGATCACACTACGAGCAATCGCGGCACGTTGTAATTGGCCACGACTTAATTCATTCGGATATGCCGCAGTTTTGTGATCCAGTTGCAGTTGTTTCAAGACCTGATGAATCTGATTCACATCCACCTTTTTTCCTGCAAGGGACTGTGCCAATTTGATATTTTCCAACAAAGTTAAATTTTTGAGAAGGTGTGCCTCCTGGAATATAAAACCGATATATTGAGATCTGAATTTGTCTAGTTTGCTATTAGATAATAGGGAAAGATCCTGATTATTAATTTTAACGTGCCCTGTTTCGGGTTTAGATAAGCCACCCAACATGTTCAGCAAGGTTGTTTTTCCGGTTCCTGAATCGCCCAATAATAGCGTGTGCTGTCCTTTTTCGATGTGGATGTCCGGAAATGCGATGCTTTTAGCATTCGTATATTGGAATGTTAGCTGTTCAGTAGATACGATCGGGTTGCTCATATGCTCAAAAATTGAAAATCTATTCAAACTTAGAGAAATTGCTTTGTATATGCAATATAATTGCAATAATAAGATCATTCTCGGCATTTCGTCTCACACAGAGGTGATACTTTTTCTGATAAAACCTAATATCGTCCCTAATATGTTAATAACTTTTCGGCTTAATAATTTTATTACACTAAGTTAATCAGAAAAGGTCCGTTTTTCAAAAAAATCCTCGTTTCATTACTATTAAATAGGTTTTGCTGATTAGGTACATATTAAATTAACATACTATTGATTTATTAATAACATATAGTGCATATGTAGTTAACATTACCTCAGTTAATTTGTAGTGTCAAAAAAAACAAATCATGAGAAAGAAATTTTTACCAATCTTCGGCGCATTAGCAGTAAGTTTAGCTACTGTAGGTTGTAGCAGCGATGATCCGATTAGTCCCGGCCCTGAGCCGAAACCAGAGCCAGGAAAGGATATCGTGAAGTCGGGTATTTTGAAATCCAACGAAACATGGACAGCCAACAATATTTATGTATTAGATGGTCGTGTCGTAGTAGATGAAGGTGTAACATTGACAATTGAACCAGGAACTATCATAAAAGCGGAAGATGGCCAAGAGGCTAATGCGACAACTTTAATCGTGGATCAGGGTGGTAAATTGATTGCAAACGGAACAGCTGATAAACCCATTATCTTCACAAGCGTAAACGATCAGATCAAAGTGGGTGAGAAAAAGAGCACATTGAAACCAAGTGATGCTGGACAATGGGGCGGAGTAATCTTATTGGGTAAAGCACCGATTTCTGTAGCGGCGTCTTCAGGTAAAGGCTATGTAGAAGGTATTCCTGCCGGTTTAAGCTATGGCGAATTCGGAGGTACGGATGCTGCTGATAATTCAGGGTCTTTGAAATATGTGTCAATCCGTTACAGTGGAACTGTTGTGGCAACGAATAGTGAGATCCAGGGCTTGACTTTGGGTGGTGTGGGTAACGGCACAACTATCGAAAATATTGAAATTTTCTCCAATAAAGATGACGGAATCGAGTTTTTCGGAGGTACAGTGAATGTGAAAAATGTCGTTGTGTACGGACAGGAAGATGACGGTTTGGATATTGACCAAGCTTACGCAGGAACAATTGACAATGCTCTTGTGATCCAGACAGAAAAATCTGATTCAGGACTTGAAATTGATGGTCCTGAAGGTAATGCAGTAGGTGCATTTACCTTAAAAAATATCACGATTAATATGAGTAATCTTGCTGGTAAGAAAATTGCAGATTTCCGTGATGGTGCAACTGGTAAATTAGAAAATGTTTATGTAAGTAACATCAATGCCGATGGCAATGTCGTGAATGTTAATGATGAGAAATCAATTATTTCATTCAACGGTGGCAAGATAGGTCTGGCAAGATGGGAGATGGTATTACCAACCGGCAAAACAATCGCCAACTTGTTAACATCTAAAGGAACAACTGCTATAGACGCAACTAAATTTACAAGTAATGCAATCGGTGTTACTGCAGGCTCACAAACAGTAGGTGCCAATATTTCAGCATTTGATTGGACATTTACAAAAGCTAGTGATTTATTGAAATAATCTAAATCATATATATCCACCTTTCGATAGCAGGAAATTAGTCGAAAGGTGGATTTCCCTAAAATACACACATCAATCCTATCAATCAAAAATTAATGAACAAGCTATTTTCGGTTTTACTGTTTGTTTTAGCAGTAATTCCAACCCTATTATTTGCACAAAATGGTAAAATTACAGGCGTCATTAAGGAAGAAGGTTCTAATTCTCCTTTAGCCGGCGTAAGTGTGGCCATCATTGGTGCTTCCCAAGCTACCAGTTCAGACTTTGAAGGAGACTACACATTAGAGGTAGCTCCTGGGAATTACAAAATTGTTTTCAGTTATGTAGGTTACCAAAAAAAAGAAATTACAGATATTAAAGTAGAAGCTGGGAAGTCAGCTATTGTAGATGTTAATCTGACTTCTACAGATAATAAAATAGATGAGGTAGTCATCACGGTTTCAGCCCGAAAAAACACAGAACAATCGATCTTGAATATGCAGAAGAGTTCGGGGGTGGTAATGGACGGTTTGTCCTCACAAGCGATTCAGCGTTCAGGAGCAAGTAATATAGCATCTGCAGTCCGGGTAGTTCCAGGTGTGTCAGTTCAAGAAGGTAAATATTTATATGTCCGTGGACTAGGGGATCGTTATACCAAGTCTATTCTGAATGGTGTCGATATTCCGGGCTTAGACCCCGATAAGAATACCGTTCAAATGGATATATTTCCTACAGGGGTATTGGAAAATATTATTGTCATGAAAACGGCTTCTGCCGAATTGCCGGCGGATTTTACGGGCGGTGTAATTGATATTGTTACAAAAGATATTCCGGCACAAAGGAATCTGGGTGTTTCTGCATCTCTGGGATATAATCCTAATGCGCATTTTAGAGATGATTTCGTTGGTTACAAAGGAAGTAAAACAGATTTCTTAGGGTATGACTATGGAGATCGGAATCTTCCTGTTAAAAAGGATTATAACATTCTAAACCCAGTTACGTCAGAAAATAGAAAAGCCGTGGAGCAAGTTGCCCGCGCTTTTGATCCTATTATGGCTGCTCGACGTCAATCAAATAATACGCCTGACTTAAGTTTGGGAATAGATTATAGTAATCAATTTAAGATTGGAGAAGATAAACTTGGTGTGATAGGGTTGTTGAATTATAAACGTACAAGCATGTTTTATAAAGGTTTTCAAAATGGAATCTATCAAAAACCGAATCAGACTGATGATAGTCCTGAACTGAGAGCCGATAAAAAGACTATAGGCGATTTAGGCGAACAAAATGTGCTATTGTCAGGGATGTTGGGTTTGAACTATAAGACGGCTAGATCTAAATATACATTAAATGCTTTACGTATACAAAGTGGAGAATCGAGAGCGGCAATCTTCAATCAAACTACCGAGATTTCGAACTCCAATGAAACCATGCGCCATACCTTGGAGTATACTGAACGTGCCATCACAAATCTATTGTTAAGTGGTAAGCATAGTAATGAGAACGCAGATTTTATCACCGAATGGAAATTATCACCGACTTGGGTAAAGGTAAATGACAAAGACATGCGCCAAACAACCTTTGTGTTGAACAGTAGCGGAAATTATGTCATCAATACCGATGCAGGTCTCCCAATACGTTTTTGGAGATACTTGGATGAATTCAATGGAGTCTCTAAGTTAGACTTTACCAAAAAGTTGAATTTATTCGAGCGTGAATCGTCGTTTAAATTTGGAGGTCTGTATAGCTATAAAAAGAGAGATTATCGTATTAACAATTATAGTATTGAATACCGTAACAACAATAAGGATGTAACCAATGGTGATCCTAATGGTTTCTTAAACCCTGAAAATGTTTATGATGCTACTACAGACCAAGGTTTTTGGGTAAGAGGTAACTATCAAGCTTCAAATACATTTGAAGCGTCACAACAGACAGCGGCCGCCTATGCCTCATTGGAGGTGAAACCTATGGAAAAGTTGAAAGCTATTATAGGCTTGCGCGGTGAAAATTATACAACCATTTTTACAGGGGAGAATGTTGACGGACTGAAATATGATAAGGTAAAAACCATCAATAAATTTGATCTATTTCCCTCGTTGAATTTGATCTATAATACGTATACTAATCATAATTTAAGAACATCTTATTCACGTACAGTAGCAAGACCATCATTTAAGGAATTATCTGTCGTTCAAATATATGATCCATTAACGCAAATACGGTTTTTGGGGAATTTGGAATTGGTTCCAACTTATATCAATAATATAGATGTCCGCTATGAGATTTTCGCTAAGGATGCGCAGATGTTCGCATTAAGCGGATTCTACAAAGGTTTTAAAAATCCGATTGAATTACAGGCCTATAATGATGCAGTGCCTTTAGATATTACACCGAAAAATGCCCCTTCAGCAACAGTCATTGGTTTGGAACTTGAGGGACGGAAGAACTTTGGATTTATCTCTGAAGAGTTGAAAAATTTAAGTTTAAACTTGAATGTTACCGTGGTCAAATCCGAAATTGATATGACAGAAGAAGAATATACTTCAAGACAATCATTCGCCCGTGAGGGACAGGAAATTTCAACAAAGAGACAACTACAGGGACAGTCTCCCTATTTGATCAACACAGGTTTATCCTATAACAGTGCTAGTAACGGCTTAGAGGCAGGCGTCTTCTACAATGTACAGGGTAGAACTTTGGAGGTTATTGGTTTTGCGAGAAATTCAGATGTTTACTCAAAACCATTTAATTCGCTAAATCTGAATGTTTCTAAAAAAATAGGTACGAATATGAAAGCTGGTACAATTTCCTTAAAAGTAGATAATCTTTTAGATAGCAAGCGTTTAAGTGTTTATGAAGCTTTTCAAGCGGCCGATCAAATTTATCAACAACGTATACCGGGACGTAATTTTAGTATAGGGTACAGTTATAACTTTTAATAAAAAGTAATCTGTTTAGATAGAGCTCTGCTAATTTATTAGTGGGGCTCTATTTTTTTAAACCATGGGGTTTGTAATGATATACGACCTGATAGTTCTCGCCTTGGTGTTTCAATGACTGTTCTCCTATTTTCAATTTTTTCTCCTGCGGGGTTGGTTCACAAAGTGTGTAATAATTCCCATTATAGAGAATACTTTTGCCAACTGGTTTATCAAATTGAATAGCTAATGTGAGGTGTGTAGGATAACGAAGAGCTATCATTGGCAAATCATAAATTTCCTTTACAAGATAAAAGAAAAGTGCAGCACGATCATCACAATCACTAATATCGTTTATTAAGGTTTGTTCTGGTGGGAAGCGTCTTTCTTTCCCATATATTTCACGGTCATCTTCGTATAAAAAAGAATATCTGGTAAATTGCATTAGATAGTCTACACCTTTTTTTATTGACATCTTCGCGGTGTTCAGCTTCAAGAATGGTATAATGGATTCATAGGTTTCCTTACTCAATGGAATATTAAAATAAGTCTCATAATCAACAATTGGATAATTTTTAAATATTTCATTAACGTCAGAATTGACTTTCAACTTAAAATGATAAGCTTTCCCATTGTACTTAAATCCAATTTCTTTGTCTTTATAGTTATCTGGTTTAAAGTCAGGAAGCTTTGTTAGTTTGTAACTAAAACTATTTTTAGCCTCTGGAATTTTAATATCCACCAACTTATATTTTTCTTGATAATTGAAGACGTTGATATAATCATGATAATTTAAGCAAACATAATTATCATTGTCTAAATTGAAAAAAGGTAAATCTGATATATCATCCTTACTTTTTATATACAGAATTATCTGATTCTCTAGAATGCCCAAACGTGCATCATATCCGGACTTACACATCAAGAACCATTTGTATAGTGTGTAGCGCGCATAGTTTTCCGCTTTAGGGGCTATTTGTTGTGCTGTACGGCGCACAAGTTGATAGTATACCCAGTCATTAAGATGTTGCTTGTCCTTGTAATCCAATAGGCTGTTAACTAAATTACGGTATTCTGTCTGATCGGCAGCCTGATAAAACTCTTGGACACGAGCTCCAGTTAAACTATCATCGAATGGAATATTGAACGAGGGAGATACATCAATTGAAACCTTTCCGTCATAGAAATCGAAATTATGACGTTGCGCCCTAACAGGTTGTAGACTGTAGGTTAACCAGCATAAGATGGTCAAAAACGCAATATAGTATCCTTTGATGTTCAATTCTTAACAATTTGATAACATAAGTGTAATATAAATTTAACAAATTGTAATAGCTTTTTATAGGGATTAATGAAAAATGTTTTTGGGATTGCAATGTCTCTTTATTTTCGACAATTCATTTTTTGGCGGATCTGATAAATCTATACATTCTATCATCTATTAATGTTTCCATGTGTCAATTTATTTTTCAATTCAATGGATATCTGATCATTGTCTGTACGGCAATTTGGTTTTCCATGATACTAATCAAGGACTTTCCAAAATCCAGTTTTAGTAGAACCTATTCTTTTTATTATATTTGCTTTCCGTAATTTGGTTAATTGATATTCAACTCCTCTAATGGACAATTTGGTTTTTTTCGCAAGCTCTTCTCTGGTGCTGTAAGGATTATTGCGTAAATAGGATAATATTAGGGCTGAGTTTCCTTTTAGGTTTTCTCCCACAGTTTCCCCCACAGTTTCCCCCACAGTTTCCCCCACAGTTTCCCCCACAGTTTTTCCAGCCTTCGGGATTTGGGTATTTACTTTTTGGTTTGTATAACTTAGCATGACATTCAATCCATTGGGGATTTCTTCCACTGTTAACTTCATCGTTGGGTAAATAGAAATTTCTTTACGGATTCTAAGAAACCCACTTCCATATTTTTCAATCTCGCCAGTTAGATAGAAAGCTTCGGCAATTAGCTTATTCCGTGTGTAAGCTCTATAATTATTTCGTTCTAGATCTTTGGTAGTGAGGTCACCCATGAGTTTACCTGGGTTAAAAAAGGATATACTATTGTCGAATATTTTGATTTGAATGTCTATTGGACTTCGGTAATCTCGGTGAATCAAACTAAGTAGAACAATCTCTCGGACCGCGGGCGGGGGGTACTCAAAAATTTCTGTTCGTTGTGCGGATATACCATTGATCTCAAACGCAACTTTAATATGAGCTATGAGATAATTTATGATCTCATCGACGACCTGAAATAGCGCACCATTGAACATTTTATCATCTATAATTAAAGTCGGAGTTTTGAACCTACCAAGATGAATATTATAACCAATGTTGCCTTTGCCAAAGAGAAGCCAGGCTGCATTTGTTATTTGCTCGTTATTTATCAATTTTAATTTTTCGAGGCTACTCTTTACATCGGTTAGTAACTGAAATCTTCCTGCGGAATTAACCCTTTCTATGAATTTTTCTACTAGTTGCCAATCCAGTTCGTTAATAGTTTTACCATAGGCGGGGTATGAGTCCCATGAAAGCTGAAGAGATTGTAAAGTTAAATCTGAAATCTGGGTGGGTGATAAGATGTGATTGGAATTATTTACTCTTTTATAATACCTTCCTCTAAAAGCTATCGGTTTGATAGGAAATTCCGAAATAGTTAATTCGACAATCTCTATACCATCAAGATGAAAGGTATTTGCATCGGGAATTATAGCCGGTTGAGTTTTATTCTTTATATCATTAAGCCATTTTTGGACGGTTTCGTTTCCGATTGAAAAACCTTTTATAGGTTGTCCGGTATCATTTATACCAATAATAACACGACCTCCCTTAGTGTTAGCGAATGCCGATAGAGATTCAATTGCAGCATCATTAAATGAGCTCTTAAATTCTGTTTGCGAATCTTCTTTTAATGATTTAGACCTCAGGTTTTTATTCTTAGTCATACTTTTAGATTTGATGAGTTGTTCCCGTCAGATTGAGAGAATCAGACGGAAAAATAATCGGCTTTTTTTACTAACTACTTTTTGCAGGAATAAATATACTAAAAAAAATAGTAATTTCAATCGTTACATAAATAGGCATTTAAAAAATTATGGTTCGGCAGCAAATGTAATGCGCCGTATTCCCATTCCATTATAGGTATGGAAAAGTATTTATAATTTGTTTACTAAATACTACCGCCTAGCACAAGTTTATTTAATATGTTTTTACTATTTTACAGCTCAATTTGACTGTTATTTATTGACTATGCCTAAATCTCAGCTACTGGTTAACCGAATTCAAACGTAAAATTTGTTATTGTTTTATATTGTAGAATTAATTCCTAAATCCACTGCATTACTACTCAATTGATCGACATTATTTCCTGTAACTGTTGAATTAATGCCAAATATATCGAGTATATAAGATCAGAGATTGTCCAAATCTGGATAACGAGTTGTTCCTCTTTTCATATTATCCCCATCAACATCCAAAATGCATAATACTGGATTTTTAGGAAAATGCTTGCGTCGTGTGAGAAATTCGCACACTTTTGGAGAAATTCGCACAAAAATCGAGCATGCTCGAACTGGACAGCGGCTGTATGACTCTATATGCTTTTTCATTTTCCTGATTTTTGAAATGTTATCAAAATCAAAGTTAGGGAAGGGGGATGCCAAAAAATTGGGCTTTTAAGTACTATTTTTTGGTGTTTGCTTCGCTAATTATTCAGTATTTCTTCGCCTCTTGTCCGTACGATCTTCGGAATGCCCATATAGATTCTCTACTCATTCTCCACTTATTGCCTACATAATCAGTAGGGAAAGAGTAGGGGATGAGTGGAGAAAAGTAAGGTGATAGGCGAATATGGGGCGAAGCAGTCCTGAACGAGTCCCGAATGAGGAATGAGCAATTTTTAGATAATGCCAATCGCACTAACTTCCTATGTTCTTTGCTGTTTTTTATGAGCGTATTCGCTTCCCGCCCCACTTTTGGGTTACTATCTACCTACTGTTGGCCTACTCCTGTAGGCCAACAGTAGAAAAATACAGTATTAAGCAGGTTGTCACTAAAGGAAAATAACTGGTTGGTTGTATCCCAAATACAGCACAATTTTCTTTATTTGTTTTTAAAACCTGTTTTCCTGTGCAAATTTATTACTAACAAGATGTTACAATTCGAAGGTTTCATTTCATTATTTTTTGTAACATTTTTGTTTTACTTTATTGATTAATTTTCTTTCTATCCAGAATGCGCGCTTAGCATTAAATTAAAACAATGTTAATGATTTAATAATTAACTGAATGATGGTTTGTGCGCGCTTGTTGTTAGTTTTGCAGCGTTCTAATCGAAGGTCTTATTACCTATGATAGCTTATGTTATATATTTCTAATGCTTTCATATTTTAGTAAAATAGCTTTGTAATGTTTCAATTTTAGTGTTGTAGATATTTGTTTTGTTTGTTTTTCTAAATTATATTCGATCTAACTTTTAGAACCAGTTATAGATTTACTTAACCGAAGTTATTATGAAATGTAGTCAATTAACATTTTCTTTGTTAATGTTGCTGTTTTCTTCTTCTTGTAAGGAAGATGTTGCGACAAAACAGAGTGAGCATGATCCCAATACACCGATTGTGCTTTCCTCTTTCTACCCTGCAGAAGGCGGGGCAAAAGATAAAATCTTATTAGATGGCAAAAATTTTGGGTCCGACCCTAGCAAGATCAAAGTGTATTTTAATAATGCACGGGCCGCGGTTGTCTCCTCAAGCGGAGAACGTATTTATGCCATTGTACCACGCCTTCCGGGCGATGATCCCAAAATTTCGGTTGTAATCGGTAAGGATTCATTGGTTTATGATAAAACATTTACTTATCATATTCAAGCACAAGTTAGTACTGTTACTGGTACGGGGGATAAAAACTTTTTGGCGGGTACCCTTGATCAAGCACATGTCTACGGTAAATATTTGGATATGGATGCGCAAGGCAACCTATTTATGACCTGGCGTGATGGTGGATCATTTGGTATAGCGCGTATCAATGAAAAGGAAAATATTGTTACTCCTTTATATTCAGCGGCGTCTTCACCTAACCCCTACGCCAATGGAGTGACGGTAGATCGGGAGACTGGTATTATGACGGTTTCGCATGAGTCGGTTGCCGAAGTGTTTTTTTCCTTTGACCCAAGAGAAGCTTGGACACTTCGCCAGCGGAATGCACAGTTCTCAGCTGCGGATTATGCAAAGATCGTTCAGGCCGACCGTTATGCAAACTTCGTGACTTTCTGTCCGTATGATGGTCACCTATACACTCGTTTTCGCGATGGTAATATCGCTAAAATAAATCCAATAACTTATGCTGCTACTATCGTACATAAAGGACCTTACGGTTCGCAATATGGGCAGGCTATTAATCCCGCAAAACCTTGGGAACTGTATATTACGTTGCACTCAAATGCTAGCCCGAACACATTTGCACAAGGGATTTCGGTATTAGACCTACGTCCTGAGTACATAGGCGAAGGCTTCAAGCGTGTCAATGCGCCTGGTGGTTCGGGATTTCGTGATGGTCCTGTTAAGGATGCTGTATTCAATTACCCAAAGGATATCAAATTTGATAAAACCGGAAATATGTTTATTGCTGATTATGGCAATCACTGTATCCGCATGTTATCGACTGACGGTATTGTATCGACAGTTGCGGGACAACCTACCAAAGCAGGGTATAAGGATGGAGGACCTGTAGAATCCCAGTTCAACCAGCCTTGGGGAGTTGCGGTAAATGATCAGGGAGATATTTATATCGCTGATTGGAGTAACGCGCGTATCCGTAAACTAGTTATTGAATAATTAACCTACTTATGATATGATGAAGATTATTTATTTTTTGTGCATACTGCCCTTGTGTTTTTGGCTGTCGCCTACATTTGCACAACAAACAGAAGAACAATTGACAATTGCCGGAACGGTCGTTGATAGCAAGGGACAACCTATAACTAAAGTCTCGATCTATGTTAAAGATAAGCCGACCGGAGCAACTTCTACAGATGAAAAAGGTAAGTTTACGATTCAAGCGGTATACGGAGATTGGTTGGTATTTACCAGTGTGGGCTATGATCTCGTTGAGCATTTGGTAGTAGAGTCCACCGCTAATCTCGAAATAAAGATGCTGGACAAGAGTACAAATATCGATGAGGTCGTAGTCGTTGGATTGGGAGCCAAGCAGCGAAAAATTAGTTCTGTTGGTGCTATCACGACTGTGGATGTGAAACAGCTACAGAGTCCGGCACCTTCCATTGCGAATATGTTAGGCGGACGTGCCGCTGGTATAATATCAATGCAGACCTCAGGAGAGCCAGGTGCGAATATCGCGGATTTTTGGGTGCGTGGTATTGGTACGTTCGGTGCCAATGCGAAAGCCTTAGTGCTTATTGATGGGCTTGAAGGTGATTTGAATACAATAGATCCTGCTGATGTGGAGAGTTTCTCTATTTTGAAAGATGCTTCAGCAACAGCAGTATATGGTGTGCGGGGGGCTAATGGCGTCGTATTGGTAACCACCAAACGCGGTACCGTAGATCGTATCCAGATTACAGGGCGTGCAAATTCTACCTTATCAAGACTTAACCGGTTACCAAAATATTTGCGTGCTTATGATTATGCCTTACTGGCTAATGAAGCATCCGCCGTGCGTGGGAGCGAACCTCTGTTTAATGATACCGAATTGGGTATTATACAACAGGGCTTAGATCCGGACATGTATCCCGATGTCAGCTGGCAAGATGAAATTTTAAACCGAAATTTCTGGCGTCAGAGCTATTATGCTTCGGGACGCGGTGGTTCTGAAGTAGCACGATACTTCCTAAGCTTGGGCGGTAACAGTGAAACAGCGGCCTACAAAGTTGATAAAAATAGTATTTACAGTTCTAATGTTGGTTATAATACATACAATTACCGTATCAATCTCGATATTAACCTGACAAAAACGACCAAGGTATTTTTGGGTTCTGACGGCTTTTTATCGATTAAAAAAGAACCCGGATATGGCAATACGGATGATATTTGGAAAACACAATCTACACTTACACCGATTTCTATTCCGCTCCAATATTCCAATGGTTTATTGCCTGGGGTAGGAGCCGGCGAACGTTCATCACCTTATGTCATGATCAACCGTACGGGTAACTACAATAATCAAAACTATAAAGGGAAGGTAACGCTGGCATTGGAACAGGACTTAAGCAGTGTGCTTGAAGGATTGAAAATCCGTGGTCAAGGGGCCTATGATATCCATAGTTATTTTTCTGAACGCAGATGGATGCAGCCTGCATTGTATGAGGCTACAGGCCGCGATTTGGACGGCTCGCTGATCATGGTGCAAAAGGTTCAGGAGAAGCCAGCTTCCTACTCGAAGTTTGTAAGCCAATACCGAAAATATCATTTTGAGTCGACACTAAATTATGATAGAAAATTTGGGGAGGACCATCGTACCTCTGCTTTGGTCTATTATTATATAAGTGATGCCAAAGATACCGATGATGCAACGAATAATTTGACGGCGATACCTGTTCGTTACCAAGGGGTTTCCAGCCGGTTTACTTATGGCTATAAGGATACTTACCTATTGGATGCTAATTTTGGTTATACTGGTTCGGAAAACTTTCAGCCTGGTCGCCAATACGGCTTTTTCCCATCAGTGGCGGTAGGATGGGTGCCTACAAGTTACAAATTTATGAAAGAGACTGCCCCTTGGCTAAATTATTTTAAAATTAGAGCGTCCTACGGTACTGTAGGTAACGATCGAATTGTGAATGATATCCGTTTTCCCTATCTCACCAAAGCAGATATCTCCAATGGTAATGTTTGGGGAGTTGGTGGGATAGAAACAATTTCGGAAACCCGTATCGGTGCGGATAATTTGGAATGGGAACGTTCGATCAAGTCTAATCTGGGAATAGAAGCGAAACTTTTTAACAATAAAATTGATTTTGTGATCGATTTTTTCCAGGATCAACGTAATGGAATTTTTCAACCACGTGTTCAGGTGCCGGATTATGTGGGTGTAATCTCCAATCCGTATGCCAACGTGGGACGTATGAAGAGCTCTGGTGCCGATGGTAACATTAGCTATACAACCCAGCTCAATAATGATATGACGCTTACTTTGCGGGGTAATTTTACTTACTCCAAGAATGTGGTACAAAACTGGGAACAGGCTTACTTAGAATATGCTTATTTGGAGTATAATGGGTATCCATACAATTCCATTCGAGGTTATCAATCGTTAGGCTTATTTAAAGATGAGGACGATATCAAATACAGCCCAACGCAGAGCTTCGGAACGGTGTTGCCCGGTGATATCAAATATAAAGATGTCAATGGTGACGGTATCATTAATACCCTCGATAAAGTGCCATTGACCCATAGCAACTATCCGTTGACCATGTACGGATTCGGCGGAGAGTTCCGTTACAAAAACCTTTCGCTTGGAGTACTATTCAAAGGTACAGGTAAGACTTCTTTCTTTTACGTAGGCCAGCCAATGAAATATAAAGATGTGACTGAGGATACAGGTATGGGGTATATGCCATTTTTTGGTGGTACCAATGGAAACGTAATCAGCATGGCTAATGCCCCTGCCAATCGTTGGATTCCGCGGGAGTATGCCCTCGAGCATGGGATTGATCTCTCGTTGGCTGAAAATCCCAATGCCAAATTCCCTCGTTTGCAATATGGTAACAACAGTAACAACAGCCAGTTGTCCTCGTTTTGGATGGATGATGCCCGTTATTTGCGATTGCAAGAACTTACCTTGAGTTATAATGTAAGTCCAAATTTCTTAAAGCGATTAGGTGTAAAATCCATGGATCTTCAGTTTGTTGGAAATAACCTGTATATCTGGGATAATGTTAAGATTTTTGATCCGGAACAAGCGGCTTGGGGTGGACGTAAATACCCTATTCCGACGACTTATTCGTTACAGGCTTATATTAATTTTTAATAGCACAGAAATAACTTAAAGACATGAAAACGTCAGTAATTATAAAAAGAATAGCCAAATCCATCTTAGCAATACAGCTGTTGTTTATGGTGATATCCTGTAAAGATTATCTCAATATTGATAACTACTTTGACGATGAGTTTAATATTGATTCGGCTTACGCCAATACGCGGTATATAGAAGCTTATATGTGGGGAGCAGCAGCGTTGTTTCCTGACGAATCCAGTACGGTCAGATCAAATTATACACCTGGACCAATGGCAACGGACGAAGCTATAAACGGTCTTACGGGGACAGGGACTACGAATGTTTACTATGGAATGGATTTTGTCACAGGAAATATTACACCTGATTTTTACGGCGGTGGTAGCGTTACGCTTAATCAATGGGGGAAATACTATAAAATCATTCGTAAGGCTAATAATGTGCTGAAAAATATCGACGTTCCTAGGGATATGAGCTATGCTGATCGCAACCGTATCGAAGGATACACGCGTTTTATTCGGGCTTATGCTTACTATAACCTTATTATAGATTTTGGCCCTCCAATTTTGTTAGGGGATGAAATTGTGAATACCAATGAGGATATTGCATATTATGACCGTCCTCGGGCAACATATGATGAAGCCATGGAATACATCTGTGGTGAATTTGAAAAGGCTGCCATACAACTGCCCACTGATGTCGGTCTGTTGGATTTTGGTAAACCGACAAAAGGTGCTGCCTTTGCTTTGATTGCCCGCTTACGCTTGATTCACGCCAGTCCATTATTTAATGGCGGTACTGTTGCTAATTCCTATTTTGGGAGTTGGACCCGCAAAACCGATGGGGTACATTATGTATCACAGCAATACGATGAAAAACGGTGGGCGGTAGCTGCTGCTGCCGCTAAACGTGTTATGGATATGGGACGGTATAAATTGTATACAGTTCCTGCAGACGAACGAACGCCTACACTTCCAGCCGGGGTAACTTCTGATCCAAATTTCTACGGAAGCTACCCAAATGGAGCGGGTGGTATTGATGCATTTAGATCATACTCTGATGTCTTTACCGGTGAAGCTGTGGCTTCCATCAATCCCGAATACATCTGGGGACGGAATACGGAATATTTTAGAACGGATTTGAATCAGGGTGCATTTCCACCAACTTTGGGGGGATGGGGGCGTTTTTCGGTCACTCAAAAAGTTGTAGATGCCTATTTGATGGATGACGGACGTACTAGAGAGGAGGCTCGTGGCGATACTTATTTTGAAGCGGTGGCTGACCTACCTACCGGTGGTACCTTTGACGATTTGTTTACGGCCCAATCACGTAATTTTTCAGGTTATCCGCTTAATGCCGGAATCTTTAAGATGTATGCCAACCGTGAGATGCGTTTTTATGCATCTATAGGCTTCAATGGTGCGGTTTGGCAAGCTTTGTCGAGTACAACGTTGAATAACCATACCGCTCAATATTTCTATCAGGAGCCTGATGGCCGTGGCGGTGTTTCGGCTTCATCACCCAACTATCCACTTACGGGTTATGTTATAAAAAAATGGGTACATCCATTTGATGCGATAACCGGTACAGGTGCTCGGATGATGCCCAAAGCATATCCTATTGTCCGTTATGCGGAGATATTACTTTCTTATGCAGAAGCTTTAAATAATCTTAACGGAAACCATGTGGTACAGCTCGGTGATAAAACCTATACCGTGAGCCGGGATGAAAGTGAAATAAAAAGTTCTTTTAATGCTGTTCGGTACCGTGCAGGTTTACCGGGATTGTCATCTGCGCAGCTTGCCAATAAGTCAGAGGTTCAGAAACAGGTGGAGCGTGAGCGAATGGTGGAGTTTCTATGGGAAAATAGACGTTTTTACGATGTACGCCGTTGGGGCAAGTACGAAGAGACCGAACGTGAACCTATTCGTGGTATGAACCCGGATGGTGCGGATCGGGAATCCTTCTACAAACGGGTTTCACCGGGTACATCGTCATTCTTGACACGTCAGGTAGACAAAAAATTGATTTGGGTGCCTATACCACGTGCCGAGATGCGGAGATTACCATCATTGGATCAAAATCCGGGGTATAATTAGGATTAAACAATAGAAACAGAAATTATAAGCGTCTTCCCTTGACCGAAATGTTAAGGGAAGACATTAAAATATTAAATTATGAAACGAAGTTTTATAGCTATACTAACGACTTCGATCGCTTTAGTTGCCTGTAAGGACAATGAAGTGTTCGAAAAAGAGATGTATAAAAATGAAGTGGCATTAATAAGTTCTGATTATCACAATACATTCAAGGAAGTAGTCCGCCTGACCGGAGAAGAGGTGATTGGATATGTGGCAGCATCTTCAGGGGGTACACATGCACCTAGCAAAGATCTTATCATTGGTCTGGAAGAGGATCCGGAACCATTGGTAAAATATAATTTTGCTGTGTATGATAATTCAGAAGACCTGTATGCCAAATCACTTCCCAAAGAAAAGTATGAGATCATGGACAACAAGATTGTGATCAAAGCAGGTGAGCTCACGGGTCGTACCATGGTCAAATTGCGGCCAGACGGTCTATCTCCAGATTCTACCTATTTTATCGGGTTAAAAGCAGTAAGTCCATCAGGTGTTGAGATAAAACCAAAGAAAAGTACGATGTTATATCAGGTTATCATCGAGAACGAGTATGCGTCACAGGCCAAAAACACGACTTACTCGATGGTGGGTTTTGCCAATGGCCTGGCAACAGCGGCTAATAAACAGCTATTTCCATTAACCAGTAATAGTGTACGGATGGTGGCTGGAAGTGAGACTTTTGTATCCAAAGTACCTAATATCGCAAAGAATTGTCTTACACTGGAGATCGATGATTTTAATAATGTAAAAATAAAACCGTACAAGGATATTCAGGTGGTGCAATTGGATAATGACCCAATGTATCCGAATAAATTTAAGGTGGAAGAAGCTTTCGGTATGCGCACGAACGTATTCCTATTGTCATATCAGTATACGATAGACAATGTGACGACAATTATGAAGGAACGTGTTGAAATGCAGGTTAAATAAAATTATGGAATCCATGAATACGATTAACTACTACAAATTGGATACGCTTCCAAAATCAATATTTGTCTTTTGCCTTAGTTTGATAATGATACTGACATCCTGTAAAGATGATCTTGAGGTAGATGGTGCTTTTGCGTTAAAAGATAATCCATCAAAATTGGAAGCCGCAGCTAATGGGGTATCTGAAACCTACACTGTTCAGGCGAGTGGCAAATGGAAAGTTGAACCCCTCCGAAAAGAAAATTGGCTTAAAATTGATCCAATGGAGGGAAATGGAAATGGAACATTTACCGTTACCGTCAACAAAAATACCGATCCGGAAGCACGCGAACTGACATTGTTTTTTACTTTAAATGGAAAATTACAAAATAATGTGTTGAAGGTAGAACAGGCGGGGTTCACAGATCAAGGACAAGTGAAAAATCCCTATTTAAAAATAGATGGCTTATCCAACCGCCTGGAAGTTCTGGAAGCCGGTATGACTGGACAGTATATTCTCCGCTCTACGGGAAAATGGAAAGTTGCCTTGGAAGATGAATCTGAATGGGTGAAGGTTGCTCCTATGGAAGGTGAGGGCGATACCCCAATAACAATTACCATAGATAAAAATGCCGACATTGAGCGTACAGCAAATCTATTGTTATTTTTAGACGACGTGCAACAGGCATCTCCGCTTACTGTATATCAGAAAGGCGTGAAACTGCAGGTGGAGGGTGATGTTGTTCTCAAAGAAGACTTTAACTGGCTAACCTATGGAAGTGAAATTTTTAATGTGACTTCAGGCGAAACAAGGATTGCCTCGTGGAGTGCCGAAGAGCTGGACAAGGGTTGGACCAGTACGATCAATACGACGGAAGGTGGAGGTAATTACGCATCGATTTATGCAAGACCAGGTTTTATTAAATTAGGGCGTACAAATTATGGCGGCGATCTAATTTCACCGAAGCTGGCCAATGTACAGCGTACGAAAAATCTATTGGTTACCTTCAAAGCCGTGCGATATGCTACCGGTGATCATTATCTACTCAATGTTGGTGTCAAAGGACCGGGAGCGGTCAGTGTGAGCCAATTTAACGTGATGAAGGTAGCTACTCCTAATTCGAATCTAGAGTCGTGCAGAGCTGCATGGCAAACTCCAGAGGCGACCTATTCTTTTGTTGTTACGGGGGCTACTGCAGAGACTCAAATTTGGTTATTGGGAGGCGCTTTTGATCAGCGTGCTGGTAATTGGCCCGCTACTGTTAACCGTATTTTTGTCGACGATATCGTTGTTACCGTAGCTAAATAATAAAACTGGCCCATGTATACTTTTTTGTGAAAAGTTACATGGGCTATTTTGTGCCCTCCTCCAAATAGTTTTTAACCGCTATCACAAACTTGGATGGTTTTGCATGCTGTTTTTTGATCAGATCCCGCAAGCCTTGCATTTTCTTGCCATGATAAGCCTTTTGGCTATTGCAAGCTAAATACCAAAAAGGGAGCAATCAATAGATACTTAACTTATCGCGGGTGTTATTATCTGGGAGCATTTATACTAAATTGCTAATACACCCTAGAGCGAAAATTTCGAATAAAAATGATGTTATTTTATACAAAGTCAATTCCAAGAACTGCCCTATAATCTTTTAAGAGAAATTAATAAGTAATCTTGGGCTTGCCATTTTCACAGATAACACCTTTAGCTGGCTTGTCATTTTTGTCTGAACAATTCAAGCTCTTGTCCTGTATTCTTTTGGCACTGTACAAATGATTATATTGTTCTGCCATATTTCCAAACTCAGCGAAGTTTTGTTTATCGGTATATAGTATGGGGATAAATTCACAGTCTTTGCGCAAGGTAGCAATGTGCCATTTACTTGGATCGTTGCAGGGAACGTCATCAAAAAAGGTCTGCAATTTGGGGAGCAGATCCGCCAATAGTTGATTGATTTCAGATAATTCCAGATCTCTAGCCGAAGCGACTTTCAGTTTACCGGCGATGCAACGTATCCCAAAATGGGGTGGAAGATAATTAGGGGCTACACTAGTGTTGTACACAATCGGCCCTTTATATACTTTCTGTGCTCTTTCTTTAAGATCTGCGGCCTCGGCAAGTAATTTATTATAGGCTTGCTCGAAGCTCGGATGTACGGGTACATAGGTGTAATAGAGTGTGTCAATACGGCATTCCTTCAGATCATTGCAAGAAAGATTTTCAGTTAGTTTAACGGCTTGCTGAATTTTATCATCTGCTAGACTGGTGAGTTCTTCATAGCTGTCTTCTTTTTTGCATCCGGAAAATAAAAAAATACTCAATAAAATGGTGTAAAATAAGGTTGTTTTTTGCTTCATAATTTGGTTTTAATTTCTTTGATAGTAATATAACGATCAATATTAAAGTTTCGCTACAAAAATAAAAGTAAATATCAATACATTGAAGATGCGATAGTTCTATTGGGGGCCACCTCCTAAATAATTATATCCTGTTTCATCGTTCGATTTGTTTAATCTACAATGTAATTAGATATTGTATATAAAAGCAAATTTATCTAAGTTTGAAAACCAAATGTTTGTGGGTATGTTATTTTCATCCATGAAGTGACCCCAGAAAGTTGGACATCCCTATTAATTACTGACTTGCGATTTTTAGGTTTTAGTTTCTCCATTTTCTTTTTTAAAATCCGTATCTTCGTGCAATGGATAATTTTATTGTTTCTGCACGTAAATACCGCCCGATTACCTTTGATTCGGTTGTAGGTCAGCAACACATTACAGGCACCTTAAAAAATGCAATTCACAACAATCAGTTGGCGCAAGCATTTTTATTCTGTGGGCCACGGGGTGTTGGTAAAACTACTTGCGCGCGTATTTTGGCCAAAACAATAAATTGCGAACAGATCTTACCCGGAACTGAGCCTTGTGGCGAATGTGACAGCTGTAAATCCTTTCAGAACGGTAATTCGTTCAGTATTCATGAACTCGATGCCGCATCCAACAACTCGGTGGATGATATCCGTAATCTCATTGATCAGGTCCGTATACCACCGCAGGCCGGAAAGTATAAGATCTATATTATCGATGAGGTGCATATGCTCTCGCAGGCTGCTTTCAACGCATTTTTGAAAACATTGGAAGAACCGCCTTCCTACGCGATTTTTATCTTGGCTACAACGGAGAAACATAAGATTTTACCGACGATCCTTTCACGTTGTCAGATCTTTGATTTCAATCGTATAAAGGTGGAGGACATGGCAGGTCATCTGGCGAGAATCGCTGACCGTGAGACGATCGCTTATGACCAAGATGGTTTACATATCATTGCACAAAAGGCGGATGGTGGTCTCCGTGACGCCTTGTCTATGTTTGATCAGATTGTCAGTTTCTCAAATAAGAACGTAACCTATCAAGCTGTGATCGATAATCTGAACATCCTGGATTACGATTATTATTTTAAGCTAACGGATTCGATCTTGGCTGAAGATGCTGCGCAAACGCTTTTGACATTTAATGAGATTTTGAACCATGGCTTCGACGGAAGTCATTTCATTGCTGGTTTGTCGGCTCATTTCCGTAACCTGCTGGTGGCCCGAGAGCCCGCGACGTTAAAACTATTGGAAGTAAGCGATAGCATACGACAAAAATATTTACAGCAAGCGCAAAAAGCTTCTTCGGGGCTTCTATTGTCTGCATTGAATATTTCAAATCAGTGTGAAATAAATTACAAGACCAGCAAAAACCAACGCTTACAGGTAGAGCTTGCTTTGTTAAAAATGTGTCACATCGCAAGTGCCATTAAATTAAGTCAGCTTGGTTCCGTACAGATTCCTTCAGCTGCTGAAGGAGTAAAAAAAAAACTCCCTGAGCCAGTAGTTTCGCAGGCAAAGGAAATTCCTTCTACGGCAGCATCTTCTGGAAATACAGGACAAAATGGGACATCAGCACCAGCTGTATCGACTCAGGCGCCTGTCCCCAACCCGCCAACAACAGTTTCCAATCCCCAGACTTCAACCATCAAGCCCGAGGTTAAAAATGAGGCAGTTTCAAATGTGCCGCCAAAAGTTAAAAAAGGGGGATGGGGATCCTCAGCTTCTGCAATTATTCCATCATTACCGGATCTGAATACCATTTATGACAATAACGCTGTTGCCAAAGAGGGAGATGAACCTGAATTAATAAGAGGTACCGAACAACGTGAGGTAAGCTTTAATCAATTTATTGCGATTTGGAATGCTTATGCTGAGCAGTTGAAGACAGAAAATAAAATCAATCTATATACGATGATGACGGCTACGCAACCTCGCTTGAAGGGCACATTGATCGAGATAGATGTCGAGAATGGTGTACAGATGGATGTATTGCAAAGCGCGAAAGTGGATGTATTGAATTATCTTCGCGTCAAGCTGCAAAATTTTGCGCTCGATCTACAAGGGGTTATGATGGAATTTACGGTTTCCCGCAAACCGTACACTTCGCAGGAAAAGTATCAGGCAATGGTAACCAAAAATCCGCTTTTAGATACTTTGCGTAAAGAGTTCAACTTAGGTTTAAGCTAATTTTTGTACCTTTGCAATCTCTTCTATTTGGAAGGTAATATTTAGTTTTATGATGCAAGGAAATTTTCAGAGACGTGATCGCGATCACGGCGAAAGACGTGAAGTAAATCAGATGGTATTCGGTATTCGTGCCGTTATTGAGGCGATTGATAGTGGTAAAGAAATTGAATCGTTATTTGTACAACGCGGATTAAGCGGTAGTCTGATTCTGGAACTGAAGTCCTTATTGAAAGAACATGATATTGCTTTTCAGCAGGTACCTATTGAGAAACTGAACCGTATTACACGGAAAAATCATCAGGGTGTTATCGCGGTTATATCGCCAATTACTTATCAAAATATTGAAGATCTCTTACCTCAGATCTATGAGAAGGGTGAAACTCCTTTGCTTTTGATGTTAGACGGGGTGACTGACGTCCGTAATATGGGGGCTATTGCACGTACGGCAGAATGTTCAGGTGTGCATGCGATCATTGTGCCTAAAAAAGGATCTGCTGAAATAAATCCGGATGCAATTAAAACATCGGCTGGAGCACTGTATAAAATTCCGGTCTGTCGTCACGACAGCCTTTCTAAAGTGGGTAAATTTTTAATAGATTCAGGCGTACAATTGGTTGTTAGTACGGAAAAAACAACTTCGAGTATCTATGATGTGGATTATACTGCGCCTACTTGTGTCATTATGGGAGCTGAAGATGTCGGCGTATCAAATGATTTAATTCGTATCGCGGATAATCTTGCCAAGATACCCATGTATGGCGAAATAGGTTCCCTTAACGTGTCTGTATCGGCTGCGGTTGTGATCTATGAGGCAATTCGTCAACGTCTGCCGAAGAAGTCGTAAGCTTAAAAAAAATCCACAATATAACATAGCTTTTGTCTCTGACAAAGGCTATTTTTTTGAATACCGATCTTGTTGAGTTTTAATTTGATTCTGAAACAAGAGGGGCAAATTTATACTGATCTTGCTGATTCTTATTTCAACACCTGGACAAAAGCACCTGGTCCAGTTACTGATATCTTAGATGCTTTGTTGTTTGACCCTGAGATCTGCTTGTCTATCTCGTTAAGTATTGTAGATTGCCTCAACCTCTTTTTCATACTTCTGGAGAATGATTTTCCGCTTCATTTTTAAAGTCGGGGTTAATTCTCCAGTCTCTATCGTCATTTCGTTCGGAATAATCGCAAATTTCTTGATCTGCTCCCAGTTACCAAAATTTTGATTGATGCGATTGAGTTCGGACTCAATCTGTTGTTTGACTTCAGCGCTGTTGAGAAATTCTATTTTCGACAGTTTTGCCAATGAAGGGGAGGCGTTTTTGCTCCATTCCAAAAGATTGGCATAGTTCGGAACAATTAAAGCCGCAGGGAATTTTTGCGACTCACCAATTACCATCACCTGCTCAATCAGAGAAGATTCCGCAATTTTGGACTCAAGCTGTTGTGGGACAATGTATTTTCCGCCGGAAGTTTTGAACATCTCTTTCTTGCGATCGATTATTTTGAGAAATTTACCGTCCACCCATTGACCGATATCACCTGTATACAGCCAACCGTCTTTCAGGACCTCAGCAGTGGCTTCTTCATTTTTATAGTAGCCAATCATATTGTTTTCCCCTTTGGTGAGAATCTCCCCATCATCGGCAAGTCTGATTTCGATATTGATCAGTGGCAGACCGACAGTACCGATTTTCATCCCTCTTTTAAAACAGTTTACAGCAATACAGGGGCCTGCTTCAGTTAAACCATAGCCTTCGTATATCGGTATTCCGGCAGCCATGTATAGTCGAATTAATCTTTCTTGTAAAGCTGCACTGCCCGATGCGATACCTTTGATATCTCCGCCTAATACCGCTCTCCATTTCGAGAAGACTAATTTTCGTGCAATACTTAATTTAATGTCATACCACCAGGAACGGTTATCCAATGTATATTGTTCACCGATACGAAGAGACCAAAAGAATATCTTGCGTTTGAATCCGGTCAGCTTTTCACCGGTTGCAATAATTTTTTCATATACTTTTTCAAGTACACGGGGCACGGCTGAAAAGATATGTGGTCGGACTGATTTGAAATCTTCTCCAATGGTATACATCGACTGGGCAAAAAAGATTGTTAAGCCTTTATACATATAGACATATTGGAATACACGTTCGTAGGCATGGCAAACGGGTAGAAAGGAAAGTGCACGGTCTCCGCGTTCGACAGGGAAGGAGTATTCACTGCTCATGGTATCGGCCAATAGATTTCGGTGGGCTAGCATAACTCCCTTTGGATTTCCGGTTGTCCCCGATGTATAAATGATTGAAGCCAGGCTATCGGTATTGACGGCATTTCGAAGTGTTTCAAGCTGCTCATCAGCGATGGAAGAGCCCTCAGCTATGAAATGCTGCCAATGTGGTATATGCTCTTCTTTATCTAAGGTGAAAATATGCTCCAGGAGCGGGCATGAGTCTTTGATCGCAGTGATTTTGGTGTATAATTTTCTGGAGCTTACGATACAATTTCTGATCTCAGCATGGTTGAATATATACCTGTAGTCTGATTCAGAAATATTCGGATAAATCGCGACAACAACAGCGCCGATCTGCTGGATTGCAAAATCAAGAATATTCCATTCGATACGGTTTTCACTGATTAAAGCAACTTTTTCTCCTGCTTGAACACCTAATGCAATGAGACCTTTGGATACCTGATTGACCTGTTCGATAAAGTCTGTATTGCTTACCGCTACCCAATTTGTTCCGTTTTTGTAGGAAAACATAGGAAAGCCGGGCGCAGTTTCTTGTTGCAGATAGGCTAAATCAAATAATCGTGTTGCTGTTAGCATGATGGAAATCCCGTTCGTATAATTGAGCTAATTTACGGATTTTTGAGGAGATTAAAGCAGTTGGGAAATGGAATATCATGCATTAAGCTGACGAGAAGGGGAGGAGTATAACTGGTTGTGGACCCGTCGGGGGGATTATAAATGAAAAAGACTCTGATCTGCAAAGCCGGGGCTTTCCAAATCAGAGTCTTTATACGTTTATCTAAATACTAAATCTAGTATTTGCTTTTAGATTCTTTACGTTTACCTGAGAAATCACGGAAACCTCCGCCATTGCTACCACGGTCGCGTTTTTCGCTGCTGAATCCGCCTTCACGTCTTCCGCCACGGTCACCGCCACCATATCCGCCTTCACGTCTTCCGCCGCGATCACCACCACGGTATCCGCCTTCGCGTCTTCCGCCACGGTCACCACCACGACTTCTTCCACGATCACCACCACGGCCTTCGCTTTTTGCTTCTCCAGATACTTCGATACGTACTTGACGACCGTTGTAATCCACACCTTGGAATCCTTGGAATACTTTCTCTACTTCAGCATCTTGAACTTCAAAGAATGTAAACACACCTTTTAAGTCAATTTTACCGATAGATTTTCCTGAGATATTCGCATTGTTACAGATAAAGCCTAGCATGTCTCCACGAGAGAATTCATCTACTGAACCTAAGTTCATAAACAAACGTGTATAACCTTTCGAACCTTCGCGAGAACGACCATCACGTCTGTCACCACGATCTTCACGAGAACCTTCGCGGGCTTCGATATTTAAATCAGGTGCATTTTTATAATAATCTAAGAAACGGTTAAATTCAAGAGAAGCAAATCTTTTGATAATATCTTCTTTTGAAAGAGATTCCAAGTTTTCCATAATTGCAGGCAAGAATGGACTGATTTGTTCATCATTTACTTCTACGTTTTCAATCTTCTTAACGATAGAGAACAATTGTTTTTCGCAAACTTCAGCACCTTGAGGAACTTGTTTTTTCTCAAAAGCTTTACCGATGATCTTTTCAAGATGACGGATTTTGCTGAGCTCTTTTACGTTTACCAATGAAAGAGAGATACCAGTTTTACCTGCACGGGCTGTACGGCCTGAACGGTGTGTATAGTTTTCTGTTTCATCAGGTAAAGAGAAGTTGATTACGTGAGTTACATCACTTACATCAATACCACGAGCTGCTACGTCTGTTGCGATCAATAATTGTAAACTACGGTCACGGTAACGTTTCATTACTTTATCACGTTGTTGTTGGGACAAGTCACCGTGCAGCGAGTCTGCATTGTAACCATCTTTGATCAACGCTTCAGCGATATCCTGTGTTTCGATTTTTGTACGACAAAATACGATACCAAAGATATCAGGGTTTGAATCCACAATACGTTTGAACGC
>NZ_DLJD01000028.1:2442-70594 GCF_002484085.1 Sphingobacterium sp. UBA7625 | reverse complement strand
AGCTGGTCTGAGATATTTGCACCTCCATATACAGCAACAACATGTACGTTGTCAACGTATTTAGCAAATTTTTCTAAATCTTTTGAGATTTGTAAACATAATTCCCGAGTTGGGCAAAGAATTAATGCCTGTGGGTGTTTTTGAGAAAAGTCTAATTGCTCTAATAATGGAAGACCAAATGCCGCGGTCTTTCCTGTGCCAGTTTGGGCTAATCCGACAAAATCGTCGTTACCAGTCAATAAAACAGGAATGGCTTTTTCCTGAATTTCAGAAGGTTTTTCGAAACCTAATTCTGAGATGGCATTAACAACTTCCTCACGGATTCCCAGTTCTAAAAATGGGTTCATGAAATATTATATACAATAGGCACTATTGCCTAAGGCGTTGCAAAGGTAAGAATAATATTTGAATAATCAAAGAATTTAAATGATTGATTTTTAATGAGATTGAAGGATTTCAAATTAAGGGGATAAAAACTTTAGTCGCGCGGTATAGGTAGCGATAAGCTGAAAAGTATTATTTTGATTGTAAACTATTTTGCTTCTTTGTGTTTTCTTTATTCATTTATTAATAAAAACTTAATATCCTAACCTTATTTTTGATATTAGTATGGAGCAGGTACCAATGATATATCAACAGTGGCTAAGGGCTATTAAAGAGCAGAATGATACCACTGCTTATGCTGCATTATATCAGTATTGCTGGAAAGACCTTTATCAACATGCCGCCCGGCGTATTCTTGATGCGCAGGATGTGGAAGATATTCTCCAGGAACTGTTTGTTCAGTTTTGGGAAAAACGCCATACGATCGATATCCAGATGAATCTTCCTGCCTATCTAAAGGGAATGCTCAAATATAAGATTATCGTTTTTTTCAATTCCAATAAGGCAAAAGACAAACTCTTGGATCATTGGAGCAAACATATTTTTGATTACGTACAGCATCATCCCGAAGAGCTTGAAACTTACCTCATGCTTGAAAAGATGTTGGAAGATGAACTGGAAATTATGCCGCATAATATGCGGCAGGTGCTCTTGTTGAAGTGGGAGCATCTATCAATTCGTGAGATAGCACTGCGGATGGGACTCTCTGAACAAACCGTAAAAAATAACCTTACCGAAGCGTCTAAAAGACTAAAGAAAGCAATAACCGGCTATCAAAATGTCCAAAATGGCAGCTTTACACTCCTGCTTATTTTTGTTCTGGAAGAACTTTCCAAGTAAGGATTGTACGTTTAAAAACGATCGCAGGAATAAAAATCAACTTAACAATTCTTTTATAAAACATTAACCATTTCTTGAAGTACTTTCTGGCTTTTTTAAAGACTTGTATATAAACAGCAAGGAAAAAAGTGAAAAGAAGAATTTTTGAATCCTTAATCTATCGCTATCAGCAGAACAAAGCCAACAAGGCTGAGCAGTCCCTGATTGATCGCTGGTACGATACGCTTGATCAGGAAGAACTTCCTGTAAAGGAGATAGATGAGGTTCGGTTGTGGAATAGTATACAAGAACGTATTGGAAATACAGCTCCTAAAAAATCAGCGGTTCGGAAAATAAGCTATTGGAGTGGGGCAGTGGCAGCAAGCCTGCTGTTGTGCTTTGGAATTTTATTTTGGAAACAACAGCATGAGCCTAATTTAATCGCAAAAGAAACGCATTTAAAACCGGGTTACCGGATTTTTGAAACCGGGGCCTCACAGCGTAAACGGGTACTTTTGGCCGACGGATCAATCATTGTAATGAATGCCTATTCCAAAATTAAATTGGATACGGTTTCTTATGACAGGAGGGACCGCGTTGTAGAGCTTCTTGCTGGAGAGGCGTTTTTTGAGGTCAAGAAAGATTCCACGAAGGCTTTTATTGTGCATGCCCAACAAGTACAGACAAAGGTCTTGGGAACCTCGTTTACCGTAAAGAACTACACGGGATTGGATGATATATCGGTGTCTGTATTTACAGGTAAAGTGCAGGTCATGGCCAATAATCATCCGTTGGGTGTGTTAACTCGTGGCGAAGAGGTCCGATATTCCAAAAATAACTACCATAGCAATCAGGAGGTTTTTGATCTGACGACACGTAATAGCTGGATTGAAGGAAGAGTTTACCTTAAGCAAAGCAGTTTTGCAGAACTTGCACGGGCGGTCAAGAATATTTATGATGTGGATATTAAAGCTGGCGACCAGCGGGTTGCCCAACAACGTTATAGCATGCCGATATCAAAGCAGCTCTCCTGGAAGGCAACCCTGGAAAGTATCAAAGCAATTCATCACAACAAATCCAGAAAGGAGGGCGGGATAGTGCATATTTACTAATTCGGGGACAAAAAAAGAGCTGACGACGGCCATCGTCAACTCTGAATCATACACCATTTGGAGATGGTATAAATAACATATACAACAACTTATAGAGATATTATATACGCATACAAATTTATGAAATTTAAGCAATACGTTACGCAAAACGATATTAAGTTTATGATAAGGACATCGTGGATAGGTTTACTTCTCTCGATCGTGTCGGCCGAAATGCTTTTTGCTTCGGGCGCATACGGCCAGTTACTCAATAAAAAGATCGCAATTTCTTTTAATGAATCCACTATTCCGGCAGCTTTCGAGCGTTTGGAATCCCAAAATATACCTATCGCTTTCGATGCAGCGAAATATAATCTGGCAAAGAAAAAGGTCAATGCCAAAATTTTCAAAAGCAACAGTGTCCGGGATATCATGCATTATCTGCTCAAGGAAACAAACTTAATTGCGCATGACAACGGTGTCTATATTACATTGGTCGAAAAGCCGGTACAGCAGGATGGGCGTATCGCAGGTAAAGTGATTGATGATCGCGGTCAGCCTTTGGCCAATGCCAGCATCAAACTGATCGGCGCCAATAAATCCACACAGAGCGGTATCGATGGTAGCTATGTGTTGAACGCTGAACCGGGAACCTACATACTGGAAGTCAGTTATCTCTCTTATCAGACCCAACGTATAGAGGGGGTCAAAATACAGGCCGGACAACGGACTGGGCTAAATATTGCCATGAAGACGCAGGTGAATGCGTTGGAAACGGCAGTTGTCAGTGTATCGTTTAAAAAAGCTTCTGTAGCGGGACTTTATGCAGCACAAAAGAACGCAGCTTCGGTGACCGATGGTATTTCGGCTGAACAAATCGCCCGCACACCAGACAATGATATGGGGCAGGTTTTAAAACGTGTTACCGGACTGACCACTGTCAATAACCGGAATGTCATTGTACGGGGGATGTCGGATCGATACAATCAGGCCATGCTGGACGGGGTCGTGATTCCGAGTACTTCACAGAATAGACGGGATTTTTCTTTTGATATTATCCCAACAGAAATGGTGAGCTCGGTAGTGGTCAATAAAACGGCAACACCAGATGTATCCGCTGAATTTTCGGGCGGACAGGTTTCGGTGAATACATTAGATATTCCGGAGAAGGATTTTACAACAATACAGTATGGGATCGGAGGAAATTCTCGTACAACAGACAAGGACTTTTATCGTCTTGGGGAGCGGAAAGCATCGGAATTTTTTGGTTTTAATCATTCTTCTTCAAAACAACCTGAAGGAATATTGCCTTGGTATTGGAATGGTGAGGCCCGACGTCTGGATGCGCCTCCCGGGTATATACTGAACGATCCAAAGTTAAATGAAGAATTTTTAATGCCGGGTTCAGATCTCAGGTATAATGACATTGATGCAATAGCCCAATCTAAACAAGTCAATGCAGACGCTATGAAACTATATCGTTATAAAGCCAATCCTAATCAAAATTTTCGGTTTGCATTGGGGCGACGGTATAATCTTTCAAATGGATTATTGTTTGGTTTCTCTGCTTCTGCGAATATTCGAAATGAACAGAATATTGTAGCCTTCAATAATGTGAGAGGATCCGCTATTAATGGAGCACACTATATTGACAGTACTGGGGTCGGTTTAAATGGAGCGGGCACTTCTTATCGTTTTAGTAGCAGTAGTGGTTTAGTGGCGAATTTTGGTCTACAAGGACAGGATTTTAAGCTCACTTTCAAAAATATGTATGCCCGTACCTATAACAACTCCTATAATGAAAATATTCGGGCAGCCTTCGCTGATCTTAGCAATCCGCCTACTGAAAATCGATACCAATTGCCAGAAGCGATGTCTTTGCAACAGCATCAAATAACCGGTGAATATAAATTGCCTTGGAGAATTAAAGCAGAGGGAATGTTTGCCTATAATAAAATCAAGCAACAAATTTTGGATGAACGGAAATTGAGATATAGATTGACTACTGTATTCGATGATAAGTATCTATTTCAGACTCCAAATTTATTAAACCTATCAGGGTTTTCCAATTCCTCTATATTAGGGAAAGATTCTCGTATGTGGACACAGATCAATGAGGATGATTATAATTGGGCAATGGCATTTTCCCGCGTTTTTGGAGAGGGACGACCGGTCAGTACTTTGGTCAAAGTTGGTTATCAGGGCTGGTCTAAGAAACGAGATTTATCCATATTTCGTTTGCTGCCCTTTACGCGTTCCTATATGCCTAATGATCCATCAACGGCAGCACCTGCTATTGAAGCGCCTTATGATGTGTTGTTTTCGCCGGAAAATATTGGCAACGGCGTTGGTCAGGCTTATTACTACCCGGAACTTATCGGTGGAAATGTATATGAAGGAAGTATGCAATCTCACGCAGGATATTTTATGTTGGATCAGAAATTATGGAATAAATTACGCTTGGTCTATGGCATCCGTGCCGAATATTATAATCTAAAAAATCGTCAGGACGAAATGTTTAGAAAACAGAATGGTGATCCGGATGATGACAAGAATAAATTTATAAAATATAAATTGCTTGTGCGTGAAAATAACTGGAAATTTTTACCGTCCATTAACGCCACTTATAGTGTGACCAATACCTTTAATGTTCGCGGTAGCTATTCAAAAACCGCTATCCGTCCAGATTTTCGAGAAACAGGTTTTTTTGGATTTTATGACTTTGAACTGGATGCGATTATTTCAGGAGACAATGTGGAATCAACCTTTATTGATAATGTAGATCTGCGGTTGGAATGGTATCCAAGTCCGGGAGAAATTATATCCTTAACTGGATTCTATAAATATTTGGATAAACCCATTGAATTGGTCGAAGATGAGTCATTTACAGGTGGTGCATATTATGTTTTTAATAATATGGAATCTGCTAAAAATAAAGGAATAGAATTTGAAATCCGTAAAAATTTAGGTTTTATAGGTGATAAAGATTGGCTCACTAAGTTTTTTATCTCAGCAAATACAACATTTTTAAGTTCCAAAGTAAATGTATTGAGTTCCTGGAAGTATAAAGTTGTTGACGGAAAGGAGGTGCCTGAGCGAATTAAAGATCGTTCCCCTGGTCAGGATCGTCCGTTGATCGGTCAATCACCATGGTTGTTGAATTTGGGAATTGGCTATTGGGGAAATTCTTTCGGAGCGACGGTTAGTTACAACCATAGAGGATACAGAACAAATATTACTTCCATTGATCCCAATAGAGTGGAATATGAGTTGGCACCTAAGCAACTGGACCTGCAGATATATAAACGTTTTTTTAACAATAAATTAGAAGTTAAGTTGAATATGGCGAACCTGTTAGATGATTGGACTCGTTATTATCAGAATACAGAGGGATATAGTGTCGGAAATGAAAATGGAGTCTATACAATTAAAAAATTGAAAGGTGACAATAGATACAATAAAGCGGATGGGGATATTATAACCTATCGCAAAAAAGACGGGAGAAGATATAATCTATCCCTGACATATAATTTTTAATAAGATAAAACTATCTGCGCGAGGCAGTTTCATATCACTCCTCAATAATGTACAAAAGTTCCGGGCTTGTCCAAATAGCACAACAGGAAGATAAAATAGAAACAAAAAATGAGTGATTGAAAACAACTATGCAGCCTTATGAAATGCTATCCCATAGGGCGCATAGTCTAAAAAATGATCTTGTGATGGCAAAACTAGTAATTATTTAACACAAAATGAAAAAAATCTTAACAGTAGCAAGCGTATGCGCAATCGCATTGGCTTCTTGTAACAAAGACAACGTAGGACCTAATTCAGATTTGAACGCTGGTTTGCCAAGTAAACCTCAAGCAACGATCCCAACAGATGCGTCTGGTATTATTACCAAAACGACATTATCTGCGGATACGGTATGGAAAATTGATGGTGTTGCTTTCGTAAAACCAGGTGCTACCTTGACAATTCAAGCCGGTACTTATATTACCTCTGGTGTTACCAAAGCATACAACGATGAAATCACTGGATTGACACAAAATATCAAAGGTGTTTTGGTTGTACCTAAAACAGCGAAATTGGTCGCTAACGGTACTGCTTCTGCGCCAATCGTATTTACTTCTCCAAATGCTGCAGGATCGCGTAACCCAGGTGATTTTGGTGGTGTTGTACTATTGGGTAGCGCAACGACCAATCAGACTGCTACACGAAGAATTGAAGGTATTCCTCAGCCTGTAGGTGTAGATGTTACTTACGGTGGAACAAATGCTGCAGATAATTCAGGCTCATTGAAGTATGTACGTATTGAGTTTGCTGGTTACAACTTAACTGCTGATAATGAGATTAACGGATTAACTTTAGGTGGTGTTGGTACTGGTACTACGCTAGAAAATATCCAGGTATCTTGGGGCAAAGATGATGGATTTGAGTTCTTTGGTGGTACTGTAAATGCAAAATACTTAGTTGCATTATCGAATGACGATGATGACTTTGATTTCGATCATGGATACACCGGAACAATTCAATATGCTTTATCATTAAAGGATCCTAATTCAACAAATAGCACATCAAGTGGTAGCTCGGATTCAAATGGATTGGAGTCTGATAATGAGGGTACAGCACCCTATTCATCTACTCCTAAAACTCGCCCGGTATTGAAAAACTTTACGTTCTTAGGGATCAAGGATGCTACTGTGGCTAATACAAAACTGAAATTTGGTAACCGTTGGAGAAGAGCATCTGAATATGATATTCAAAACTCCATTATCGCTGGTTATACAACAGGTGCAGCATTCCAAGATGGCGCAACAGGTACTTTTACAGGTAATGTTGTACACGCTTATAGTGCAGCTTTCAGTGGTGCTACACCAACAGGAAACCAAACAAATGTTTCGGCGGATGCAACAACGTATTTGAAATTAGCTGGTGGTGTTAATATTTTCTATTCAACAGGGACTACATTTAATCCTGCTTTCTTAAGACCATCGTCAACTTCACCTGCATATGGTGATGGAAGTACAACTTATAAAGGTGCATTCCATCCGACAAACGCTCCTTGGACTGCAACCTGGACGCAATTTGCTCCAAAAACTTATTAATATTGATTATTTAATTGAGTGAGCCATTTCTATGGCTCACTTCTTTATCCTTTATATATGATTAGAAATTTAGTTCTCTATTTTATTGCCCTTTGGGTTGGATCGTTGTTGTCTTCCTGCCAAAAAGGCGAACCTGTTTTAGAAACGGAAGAATTGGCTCGGATTGCTTTTAAAACCTATGGCACTGTGTCAGTAGATGTAAAAAGAGTAACTGTCGATGGAAAAGCAGCTAATCAAAGCAATACTAATTTTATTTTTATACGAAATAAAGATGCCGATTCTTCATTGGTCGTTGCGTATGATAGCAAGGATCAGGTTGTCCTAGAACAACGTCTCGCCCTCAAGTCAGGGTTAAATACTTTTGGTGTGCATAGCAAAAGTCCCATTGATCCTTCTCTCGTTGTCGGGCCAAACCCCTTAGGAGATGATGTCGAATCGATTCCGGGTGTGAGGCAGGTAAAGATATTAAATTATAACCAGACGATTTCACCAAATGGCGAGCCGATTCGATTGGCGATTTATCAAGGTAAACCTGTGTTTGATGAAAGTTGGGGAATGGATTTGGTCAGATATGACGAAACTCCGATCCTGATTACTGGGTTGATATCGGATAAAATCCCCGAAGAATTTATTAAAATACCAGTTGACCCCTATTTTCCAGCAAAGGCGCAGGTATTGGACAAGGATTCAAAACCAATCCTTATCGATGGACAGAAGGTCTATCTGTTTTTTTTCTTTACGGTAGAAGACATAGGTATTGTATACTTCCCCCAAAAGGAACCCGATGCATATTTTGATGTTGATGCGGTGTCGGATATCGGTGGAATCGGTTTTGCCTTGGATGCGGTTTGGTTAAAAAAATAAAATGATTTAGAGGAAATATTGTGAAGTTAATAACTACTTTGTAGTTAAATCAATTATCATAAATTCATCATGAAAGGGATCAATGCTATAAAACATCGTAATTTATTTGCTATCTCCCTGAAAATTCAGGGAGATGTAGATCATGCCATTGATGCTGCTGCGCTGCTAGCTTTACGGAATGAAATGGCGGAGCTGAATGAACTTTATAGGCAATATAGGGAACTACTGCAACAGTTGGAAGAACTAGTACGAGAATACGAATCGAAGGAACGGACCATCCGCTCCGAAATTTTGTCTCGTCCTCTTCGTAAGTTGGTCAAAAATGGACAGACTGGAGCTGATTTGCGTATGCTTATTACTTCATTAAATTCCTGTGCACATGGGTGAATCTATTTATCGGATTTGCCCTGTGCGCTTACTTCAATAGGTATTGTCTGATAACTGCTGCCTATATATTGTGGCAACACAAGGTTTGTTTTGCCTGCGTTATTGACAGCGCCTTTAGCCAAGATATTTTTAACATTGACGGTTTGTAATACCTCCTGAATCAAGGGATCCCTGCTATCGCCTATAGGAACCAAGGGTAGAAAAGCAAATTCATTGGTGGCTTTTGAAGGCGCAATTCCATCGCTATAATCTCCCTGCCCCACTTTATTGTAGATTTTATAGATCATAGGAACCAAATGCCAGGCCCGTTCGGTACCTCGGATATCTTCTGGAGTTACTATTGTTGTTGAGGCCATATCTTTACCGAATGTTTTGTCACCGACTTGAATGATTTCTACATAAGGTTTCAATCCATTGATGAGCATTTCGGCTGCAGAGGCTGTGTTTGGTCCAGTGAGCATATAGATTCTTTTTAAATGTAAACCTTGCTTTAAAATGTCTGTTGCCTTAAATGAATAGCCATCGGGCTGTCCTTGCAGAGCAGCTGCAAAGCTGTCTTCTCTATTTTTGAGGTTTTTGTTGCCTTGGTATTTGGCAAAAATGTCATTTTCTTTGATATCTGCCAATAAGAGTGCGCAAAACGCGGCAAAAGCAACTTGGCCACCTGGATTGTAACGTAAATCGATAATAAGCTCCTGCACTTGTTGGGATTTGAAATTTTGAACTGCTTCCAATAAGGGATAAGCGCCGCTAAAATCAAATTGACTTAAAAACATATAGCCTACCGTGGGGGAGGAGGAGACGAGTTTGGTGGTATAGAGGACGGGTTGCGAAATGTAGGAAGCGGGCAGATTAAATATTTTGCTATCGTTTCGCGTCAATTGCATCGCCGGTAAAAGCAAAGATTTGTTTAGTAGCGATTTCAGGTTGCTGTTATCAATGGGCTCATTGTTGATGTGGGTTATGCTGTCTCCCCGTTTGAGTCCCATTAAATCCCCTTCGCTGAAGGGAACCACCTGGGTGACTAATTGAATCGTTCCGGTTGCGGCCTTTAGTTGTACAATATCAAATCCAAAGGTGTTCGTCAATGTATTGCCATAGGTGTCACTGTTAAGTGTCTGCAATATGCTCGAGTAATGGTCGCCTTGAAATAAAATTCTTTTGAAAAATAGATCTGGAGCTTGTTGATAATCGTTTGTTTCGCTGATTTTATCATTCCAATAGTAGTATTGTCGCATCTGCTTCAATGTCCATTGATTGATCGTTTCATTCGACCCTGGTTCATTCAGTTCAGGTTCCTTTTCACAGGCGAAAAAAATCAATGAAACAAGGGCCAAAACAACAGCCTGTGGTTTACGCATTTTTTAAGATCTTAGCTTAATAAAAATACGGATAATGTAAGTTTTATCGATGTTATCTTTTTGTTGATCAAATGTTTATTTATTTTAAACACAAACATTACTGCGCAAATTAGTCTGCTATAGCTATAAAAAAAGGCATCACCTGATAGTGATGCCTTTGAATGTATAAATCGAAAAATATCGATTAATAAAGTGTAAACTCTACGCGACGGTTTTGTTGACGACCAGCAGCATTCTTATTGGATGCAATGGGTTGGTCAGGACCGTAACCTGTTGCTTCAATACGTGAAGCGTTTGCGCCCTGAGATACTAAGTAAGCTTTCACTGATTCAGCACGCTCTTTGGATAAACGCATATTTAGCTCGCGTGAACCTGTGTTGTCCGTATGACCCGCTAATTTCAAGCTAAAGTTTTTCTCGATCAACAATTCAGCAACTTTGTTCAATGTTGCATAAGAAGTAGGGCGGATGGTTGATTTGCTTAAATCAAACTCTAAGTTTTTGATCGCGTCAGCAACAACTTTTCGGTCTGCTTCCGTAACAACAACTTTCTCTACAACTTTAGTTTCGTTTTTCACTACAATAGGACAACCTGCACCATCTACCTGTACACCAGAAGGTGTGCCTGGACATTTGTCGTATTTGTTTGCTACACCGTCACCGTCATCATCTTTCAAATCACTGTTTAAACCATCCAATTGACTTTGTAAAGCTTGGTTTTTTGCGTTTAACGCGTCATTTTGAGCTTTTAAGTCATCGTATTTTACCGTATAATCACTTACTAGGGTCGCGACCGGATTTGAGTTGTTCAAGGCTGGTTTGCTACCGCTACCCAAAGCAAACTCTAAACCTGCGTGTGCGTAAGTGAACAAGTCATTTTTGTCAATTTTTGGTCCGCCAGCTGGGTTAGCCAAATTGTCGAAGCGTTGATTTACCCAGTTAAGCTGATAACCCAATTCAAAATTTATACCTTTTGCTACGGCAAATTTAAAACCGAAATCAGCAGGTACAAAGATTTTTGAATAAGAATCGCCATACTCACCTTTGTTTCCTCCGGTAATTCCAGCGGTTTCGGCATTCATTACACCCACACCGATAGATGCGTAAGGTTTGATGAAGCTATTGAAGAATCTCCAGTTGGTGTTTGCCGCCAAAAATTCTCCAGATAGAGCTACTGACCAAGGTGTTTTTGTTTCAAAACCGGTTTGCTTGTCATCAGCCGTATAGCCAGAAGTTTTGCCCCCAAAATAAGTTGCCTTGATTCCAAATGAAGGTGAGATTTGCTTTTTGATATAAGCACTGTAACCTAAGTTCCAGTCCAGTTTATCATAACCTCCATTATTTAACTTGGCAATATTCTGCAAACTCGTTACACCTGCCCCCACACCGATGGACCAAGTCCTGTATTGTGTTGCCGGACCAAATGGAGATGTGCCTTCAATTGATGACTGCTTTGCGCTTTGTGCAAAGGATGCGGTCGAGATAATTCCTGCCGCCATTAGTAAACCTGATTTTTTAAGGCTAATTTTCATAATGTGTTCTTGTAAAATTTTCTACTATAAATTTCTTGTTAAATTAACTCATTGACTACTCTTGCAATAAATTTGCCAAAAATTATTTGGTCAATCTACTCGACCGAAAAAATTTGGCACCTCGATTTCAAAAGCCATGTGCTTAACAATATTTTCAGTAAAAATGTTTTGAAAAAAAGTTTTCCTACTTTTTGTAATCAAAATCACATCAATATCTTCATCTCTGATAATCGTATGTATTCCGTTTGCGATGTTCTCTCGTGAACCGGCGAAATAGCTCGGCGCTTTGACAATATATGAAATGTCTTCAATGCCTGTTTCAGCAATAATCTGTTCAATCCATTTTTCGAGTTTATGTCCTAATATATTGATTTCCAGTTCACTTTTGTTGATGTGGATAAGCTGTAAATGAAAGTTATTTCCATACAAAGGAATCGCTTGCTTAAGCACTTCAAGCTCACCGGGCTTAAAATTAGTCAGTAATGCAATGTTATCTTTTTTAAATTTTACGGCATTTTTTGGGATTGCCAATACGGGAATTTTTGACTCTTTAATAACGTCATAAGTGTTGCTTCCGATTAGCACAGATTCAAGTCCGGTGACTCCTTTTGTTCCCATAATCACGGTCTGATAGCTATCTTTTATCTCTTGTTTATCCAAAGATTCTGCTAAAATCCCGTTCGTAAACAGAGTAGAAATTTTTATCGAAGGATATTTTTGTAGAAGTTCAGCGACAAGTTTTTCCATGTTACGATATGCTTCCTCTTCAGTAGGGTCTACTAAATGCTTCACATTTGCAAATTTATTGATATGTGAAGTGAAGGAGTGAAAGAGTGTAATTTCATCATGTGTTTCCTGCGCGATCTGAGCAGCATAGTCTGCTGCGATTCGAGCATTTTCGGAAAAATCTACGGGTATTAATAATTTAGACATAGCGATATACTTAATTATGCTTTGGTAAAAAATATTGGAACTAAAGGATGGCTAAACAATGCTTTTGCCACTGATCGGGTGAAAGCACGTTCAAAAAACGATTTTCGCGAACGTGTCACGAGTAATATCTTGATCTTTTCAGCATGGATCATTTCGTTGATGACTTCTGGGACTGTATCCAAGTCTTCAATATCCCCCTGTATAGAGTCGACTTCAATGGCGATGTTGGTGACGCCAATATATTTTTTGATTTTGTATTTCCACACTTCCAACTTGTCTTCGACCCGGTTTTCTGAAGAATGATCATAATGTACATGCATCAGTTTTAATTCAAAATCTTTGCCCATAATATTGACAAAATCCTGAACCGTCTGCACTTCTTCTTCCTTGAAATTGGACAATAAGCCAACTTTGTCGAGTTGTTCAAATGAAACTTCTGCGGGGATGGCCAAAACGGGAATTTTTGATTTTTTACTAATGACATAGGTTGTACTGCCGATAAGTTGGCTGTCATCATTTGTAATCCCTTTTGTGCCCATGATCACGAAATCAAAGCGATCAGGTATAGCGATGTCAGGTAAAGTTTCTGTGATCATGCCGCGCTCACATTGGGTCGTAACCTCAAGAGCAGCATTCCGGGATGTGATCTGCTCGGCAAGCTTCTTAATCAGAATATCAGCTTTAAATATCGGACTTTGTTTATCCGTGGAACCTGTTTCCTCCTCAAATACAGCAGAAGCTGAGGTGTAATTGTGGTAAAGGTGAATGCTGTACCCTTTCTGAGCTGCCAGATCCACAGCGTAATTTACCGCATTGTTAGAATGTGCCGAAAAATCTACGGGTAGTAGAATGTTTTTTTTCATTGGAAGGAATTTTATCTGCGCTATCTTATCTTAAATTTCTATTTCGGTATAGGGTAACTATTCAAAAGAATCGTTGTTGAGACCCCTTATCCCTATCAAATGTAATAAAACAAATGCAATTGTGAATGCGTATCAGTCAAAATGTTTTTATTGTTAAACGTATTGGACCTAATTATGATGATACAAAGTTGGATAACATTTAATGCTTTTAAAATGTTGTATTTAATGTATAATTGTGATTACTGTCATCTTGAAAATAGAATAACCCTGTCCGTCTGAATCTTAAGTCCTGATCTTTTTGTTAGAAAAGTCAATTTCCTATGGAGAAGAAAGGCTGTTAAAATCGTTGAATCGAGGTTATTATCTCGTATTCTACATTGCATAACAGACCAATTTTGAGTAAGTTTGCACATATTTTTAGATAATTAAATGACAAGTAGAGAAATTCGTCAAGCCTTTTTAGACTTTTTTAAAAGCAAGGGGCATCAGATAGTACCTTCAGCACCAGTAGTTGTAAAAAATGATCCGACATTGATGTTTACCAATGCAGGGATGAACCAGTTCAAGGATTTATTCTTGGGAGAAGCACCAATTAAATTTCCGCGTGTTGCAGATACGCAGCGTTGTTTGCGTGTTTCAGGTAAGCATAATGATTTAGAGGAAGTTGGTATAGATACTTACCACCATACCTTATTCGAGATGTTAGGAAACTGGAGCTTTGGCGATTATTTCAAAAAGGAAGCTATTGCTTGGGCCTGGGAGCTATTGACCGAAGTCTATAAGCTCGACAAAGATCGTTTATATGTGACCATTTTTGAAGGTGATGCAAGTGAAGGTTTGGACAGAGACATGGAAGCATTCGATTTCTGGAAGCAGTGGATAGCCGAAGATCGTATCTTGCTTGGCAACAAAAAGGACAATTTCTGGGAAATGGGAGAGACCGGTCCTTGTGGACCTTGTTCTGAAATCCATTTTGATATGCGTAGCGCGGAAGAACGTGCACAGGTTTCGGGGCAAAGTCTGGTCAATGCAGACCATCCACAGGTGATCGAAATCTGGAATTTGGTCTTTATGCAATTTAATCGCTTGAAAGATGGTTCACTTCAAACTTTACCTGCGAAACATGTGGATACAGGGATGGGCTTTGAGCGTCTTGTCAGATGTATTCAAGGCAAAACCTCAAATTATGATACAGATGTGTTTACGCCGACCATTGATTTTATTGCTGCGAAGTCGGGGATAAAATATGGCTTGGACGAAAAGAGTGATATCGCAATGCGTGTGGTATCTGATCATATCCGTGCCGTTAGTTTCGCGATAGCGGATGGACAATTGCCCTCTAACAATAAAGCGGGCTACGTAATCCGACGTATTTTACGCCGTGCTGTACGTTATGCTTATACGTTTTTGGGATTTAAAACGCCATTTATTCATGAGCTTGTTCCAGTACTGGCGGCACAATTCAGTGGCGTATTTGATGAATTGATCCAACAGCAGGATTTCGTGCAGAAAGTAATCCTGGAAGAAGAGGTTTCATTTTTAAGAACCTTGTCCACTGGTGTGCAACGTTTTGAAAATTACGTGGAAGATCATACGCTTATTAATGGTGACTTTGCGTTCGAATTATACGATACTTACGGTTTTCCGATCGATCTAACTGAATTACTAGCGCGCGAGAAAGGATTGTCTGTTGATATGGATGGTTTTAAACAGGCACTTCAGATTCAAAAGGATCGCTCCCGTGCAGCAACAGCGATAGATACCGGTGACTGGATTGTTGTTAATGATGATGAGGGCTTCGAATTTGTAGGTTACGATACATTGACGGCAAAAACAGAAATCGTAAAATACCGTAAAGTTGTCGCAAAAAATAAGGAACAATACCAACTGGTACTTTCTGTCAGTCCATTTTATGCAGAAGGAGGAGGTCAGGTAGGTGATTCCGGTGAATTGATTTCGGAGGAAACCGGCGAAAAGATCTACATTACGGATACAAAAAAGGAAAATGGAATCTTCGTCCATTTTACCAATAAGTTGCCATTGGATCTGAACGGAACCTTTGTCGCCGAGGTTGACAGAACCAAACGATTGGATACGGAAAATAATCACTCCGCAACCCACCTATTACATGCTGCACTAAAACAGGTATTAGGTACACATGTAAATCAAAAAGGTTCATTGGTCAATGCTGATATTTTACGTTTTGATATTTCTCACTTTGCAAAGATGAGTGAAGAAGAGATCAAACAGGTGGAAGATATCGTGAATGCTAAAATCCGTGAAAATATTCCATTAAAAGAAGAACGTAATATACCTTATCAGCAGGCTTTGGACTCCGGTGTCACGGCTTTGTTTGGTGAGAAATACGGTGATTTTGTTCGTGTGATTACTTTTGAAGATCAATTCTCCAAAGAGTTGTGCGGGGGGACCCACGTGAAAGCAACGGGGCAGATCGGATTCTTTAAGATTGTTTCTGAATCGGCTGTTGCTGCGGGAGTACGTCGTATTGAAGCGATTACCGGGACGCGTTCAGCTGGGGTAATTCGTGAGCATTTTGAACTGGTAAATCATTTAAAAGAACTCATGAACAATCCGAAGGACTTTGTGTCAGCCTTGGGTAAGATCATCGACGAAAACGGTGCACTGAAAAAGGAAATTGAGAAAAGTATTACCGAGAAATCTTTGGCGTTGAAATCGGATTTGGAAGCAAAGATCGAACAAGTTGGTGATGTCAACTTTTTATCGACTCTGGTTGATCTCCCTAATGCAGAAGCGGTAAAAACGTTAGCCTATGCTGTAAAGGGAGCTGTCAATAATTTGTTTTTGGTTATAGGAGCAGAATTCGACGGCAAACCAAGTTTAACTGTTGTTATTTCAGATGATTTAGCAAAAGAAAAAGGTTTGAATGCAAGCAATATCGTCCGTGATCTGGCAAAAGATATCCAAGGCGGCGGTGGCGGCCAACCTTTCTTTGCGACAGCGGGAGGTAAAAATTCTGCGGGATTAAAAACGGCTATTGAACGTGCGAAGGAATTTTTGAGTTAAATTTGCGTATTTAAATCGGAGACTTAGGATACTTGCTTGAATAAGTTTCAAGCTTATCGGAAGTCTCTCCGAAAATGCTATGCGATGAAACTATCCTACTTATCCAAACCGAGTGTAAAGAGTTCATAAATTTGACTGAAGAGCAATTTATGAATGAATAATAACAAGGACGGAGCGTAATAAATAGGATAGTTTCTACAATTAAAAAAGAAACCGAGTGCTATTAACATCTAGTTATGGATGGACTTGAAGCACTCACAAAACGATATGTAGATGAAAAAGGCAATTTTTTTAGTAGCTGGAGTGGTTGGATTGATGTTTGGTTGCCAGAATAAAGAGCAGTTTACCATCGAAGGAAATATAGAAAACCCCGGTAATATAAAAGTTATCTCCTTGTACGAAGGGGATACCAAGCTGGATTCTATGTTTTTTAGCGATAATAACAAATTTCAGTTTGTACGTCAAGCGAGTCAATCTAGGCTGTTGTCGTTACGCGTCGGCAAAAATCGTTATGATCTGATCGCTTCTCCGGGTGAAACAATTTCATTTAAGGCAGATTTGCATAAGGACGTCAATGATTATCTAGTTGAAGGATCTGAATTGTCGAAAACAATACAGCCATTTGCTAAGGAACGAAACCACCGCGATTATGTGCAAGATTCTCTTCAGGGTGTCTTTTCCAAATTAACAGCGAATTCGACTGCTGACGAAATTGAAAAACTTCGTGCAGAATATAAAGCCAAATTTGCGGATGAACTTCGTGACTATACCAGCAAGGCAGTCGATTTTTCCGCTAAGCATAATGATCTAGCTGGATTTTACGCCATCTCAACACTGGATCCTGAAGTAGCAGAGGCAGAAATAATTGCTTATGCAGATAAAATTAAAAATGAATTTACGGAAAATAGATATGTGACGCAGTTTAAGGAGGAAACCCAAAAACTGAAGAAGATGGCTATTGGTCAACCGGCACCGGAACTAACCTCCTTTACGCCTACTAACAAAGAAGTAAAGCTGTCCAGTTTCAAAGGGAAATATACTTTAGTGGACTTTTGGGCTTCTTGGTGTATGCCCTGCCGTCAGGAAAATCCGAACCTCGTCAAGTTGTATAATGCTTATCATACCAAAGGTTTTGATATTCTATCTGTTTCATTTGACGACAATCCCGGTTCGTGGATGCGAGCTATTGCAGACGATAAACTTACGTGGACACATGTGTCTGACTTGAAAGCTTGGACGTCACCGGTCGTAATAGATTATCGGGTGAAGGCATTGCCTACATCTTATATCCTCGACCCCAACGGTATTATCGTTGCAAAGAACTTGCGTGGCGAAGAGCTGGCAGATTTTCTGAAGAAAACAATTAAGTAATCAATGTGTTATTGTTAANNAAAAAAATAAGACAAATGAGTTCTTCGAAACAAAAGATTTTAATTGTTGATGACGAAAAGGATATCTTGGATTTAATTGCATTCAACTTAAATCGTGAAGGTTATCAGGTCTCTACAGCGCAAAATGGGGAAGAGGCAATACAGGTTGCCAAACAAGTAAACCCAGATCTGATCATCCTGGATGTGATGATGCCCAAGATGGACGGTATTGAAGCTTGTCGCATCATGCGCGCGATGCCTGAATTCAAAAATACCTTTATGGTATTTTTGACTGCCAGAAGTGAAGAATATTCGGAAATTGCCGGATTTCATGTGGGAGCGGATGATTATATTGCCAAGCCAATTAAGCCCCGTGCGCTGATGAGCCGCATCAATGCGATATTGAGAAGAAATGCGTCGGAGGAGTCTGATTCTTCTGTACAGGACAAAATCGAGATCGCAGATCTGGTGATAGACAGAGATTCGTTCTTAGTCTACAAAGGAGAGCAAAAGATTGTGCTTGCCAAAAAAGAGTTTGAATTACTCTACTTGCTGGCGTCCAAACCCAATAAAGTTTTCACTAGAGAACAAATCCTAAAAAGTATCTGGGAGGACTCGGTGGTTGTCACTAATCGTACGATTGATGTGCATATTCGCAAGCTTCGTGAAAAAATAGGCGACGATTATGTGACCACTGTAAAAGGAGTGGGTTACAAATTTGATAAAGAATAAAAGAAGAGACTTAGGTCTCTTTTTTGTTTTAGGGATAAGGATGAGTTTTATCTGCTTTTTATCGTCTTATTTGGGCAACTCTTTGAACAGATAACTTGATATCACGGCAACAAATCTTTACTTTTGACAGATACCAAAGTAAAGAGATCAACATGTCATCTATTCTTATAAAATCTGCGCAACTTGTTAACGAAGGTAAAGTTGAGGCTGCTGATGTATACATCAGCAATGGTCGAATCGAAATGATCGCACAGGAGATTAATCATCCTGCGGATCAGGAAATCAATGCTGAGGGACTGCACTTGTTTCCGGGATTAATTGACGATCAGGTTCACTTTAGGGAGCCCGGATTAACTTATAAAGCAGATATATGGCATGAAAGTCGCGCTGCGGTTGCAGGTGGTACTACCTCTTTTATGGAGATGCCGAATACGGTTCCCAATACTTTGACACAGCAACTGCTTCAGGATAAATATGATATAGCAGGAAAGAATGCATTAGCCAATTATTCATTCTTTATGGGAGCAGCTAACGATAATTTAGAAGAGGTTTTGAAAACCAATCCGCGTGATGTCTGTGGTATAAAAGTATTTATGGGATCATCCACTGGAAATATGTTAGTGGATAATGAAAAAGCTTTGGAAGGCATCTTTGCCAATTCGCCTACATTGGTCGCGACACACTGTGAAGACGAGGCAACGATAAAGGCCAATCTGGCAGCATTCAAGGAAAAATACGGTGAGGACGGATTGAAGATCGAGATGCATCCGTTGATCCGCTCTGCGGAAGCTTGTTACCTGTCTTCATCCAAGGCTGTGGAACTGGCTAAAAAACATGATACAAGATTACATATTTTACATATATCGACAGCAAAGGAGATTGCGCTATTTCGGAATGATATTCCACTAAAGGACAAGAAAATCACAGCCGAAGCTTGCATCCATCATCTTTGGTTTTCTGATCAGGATTACACGACAAAGGGAAATTTTATTAAGTGGAATCCGGCTGTTAAGACGGCCAATGATCGTGATCATATTCTTAAAGCGGTATTGGATGGACATATTGATGTCATAGCGACAGATCACGCACCACATACAATCGAGGAAAAAACACAGCCATATGCATCGGCTCCGAGTGGTGGCCCCTTGGTTCAACATGCTTTACAAGCTTTATTGGATATGGTCAAAGCGGGTAAAATGACCTTAGAACAATTGGTTCAGAAGTCAGCACATAATACCGCAACATTGTTTCAGGTCGAAGATCGCGGTTATATCCGAGAGGGTTATTGGGCGGATCTTGTGCTTGTGGACCTAAATAAACCATATACCGTTTCCAAAGAAAATATCCTTTCTAAATGCGGATGGTCACCATTTGAAGGACACACATTTAGTTCAACGATCGAACATACCATTGTATCGGGTAAAGTCGCATTTTCTAAAGGACAGATTATTGAGAAAGGTGCCGGAGAGCGTCTATTGTTCAATAGATAAGTTAGCGTAATATGGAGAAAAGGGCTTTTATAAAATCAATTGCTTTGGGCGCACTGGCCATTCCGGTATTGGGGGCTGGGCGCACTACAGAAACCGTGGCAGGCTTAAAAGAGCCAGCGACTTTGCTGGCAAAGAAGCTACAGCTCGGGGATACGATCGGATTGATCACTCCCGCAGGAGTATTGGACGATGAGGAATCAATTATTATCGCTCGCGAGATCTTTGAAACATTGGGTTTTAAAGTAAAAGAGGGAAAACATATCCGTAGCCGTTATGGCAACTTAGCCGGTACAGATGAGGAGCGTATTGCCGATATACATGATATGTTTGCTGATAAGGCTGTTAAAGCAATAGTTTGTGTAAGGGGAGGCTCGGGAACTTCCCGTCTTTTGGACCGGCTTGATTATAAGCTGATTGCTCAAAATTCGAAGATTTTGTTGGGCTATTCAGATATAACGGCGTTAATTCTGGCGTTGTATGCGAAAACAGGACTTGTTGCTTTCCATGGTGCGGTCGGTATAAGCACATGGACGAAGAAGCTTGCCGATGCATTTAATGCGCAATTTGTAGCGAATAAACCTGCGGTATTTGAAAACCCTAAATCAAAAGGAGACAATATTGTACAGACTAAAGACCGGATTACCACAATTTCTCCGGGTACTGTCGATGGCGTACTGCTTGGTGGAAATTTGACCGTATTGACGGGGTTGTGTGGTTCGCCTTATCTACCCGACTTTAAAGAAAAGATACTTTTTATTGAGGAGGTGGATGAAGATATGGAACGCGTTGACCGCATGTTTTGCCAATTAAAAAATGCAGGAATATTAGCTGTGATCAAAGGTTTTATTTTTGGGAAATGTACCAATTGTAAGCCGTCGGGAGGCTATGGCTCTGTGACATTGGATCAGCTATTCAATGATTATATCAAGCCCTTAAAGGTGCCTGCTTATAGCGGAGCTGTCATTGGGCATATTGCGGAGCAATTTATCCTTCCGGTAGGTGCAAAGGTGAGAATGGATGCATCGCAGGGAACGATTACCTTACTTGAAGCCGCCTTAAACGACTAAGATGAATTTAGTAAAAGAAGATTTTCTCAAAGCCTTTTCTTTATATGAAGAAAAGGCTTTGCAGCATAGACGATTTAAACATGCTGATATCTTGCCACTTTTGCAAGGAATAGAGGCCAGTAAACAATTTACCGTTGAAGAGATTGGACAGTCAGTGGAGGATCGTTCGATTTTTAGATTGAAATATGGGCAAGGACCGATAAAGGTTTTGTTATGGTCGCAGATGCATGGGGACGAACCTACGGCAACAATGGCGCTATTTGATCTGTTTAATTTCTTAAATGGGGAGGCGGACGGCTTTGATGCCTTGCGAAAGGAGATGGGGGATAAACTGAGCTTATACTTTATTCCGATGCTGAACCCTGACGGTGCTGAGCGTTATCAGCGGCGGACTGCCATGGATGTGGATATGAACCGGGATGCGCGTGCGCTTGCAACGGTGGAGAGCAGCCTTTTAAAAGCACAGGCGATGCTACTTAAGCCAGACTTTGCTTTTAATCTCCATAATCAGAATAATTACTACAATATTCCAGGCAGCGCCACTCCGGTAACAATTTCCTTGTTGGCACCAGCATACGATTATGCGAGAAGTGTGAATACAGTTCGGGCAGATGCCATGCGGCTTATCGTTGGGATAAACAAGATATTACAGGAGTTTATACCGAATGCTGTCGCGAAATATGATGATGAACATACCCCACGTGGTTTTGGAGACAATTTTCAAAAATGGGGGGCGCGTACCATTCTGATTGAATCAGGAGCCTACGCCGGTGACCCTGAAAAACTGGAAGTTCGAAAATATAATTTCATTGCGCTTTTACACGCCTTTCAGGAAATCGCTTCGGGATCCTATCTAGTATATGATATTGCAGATTACAACGCAATTCCTTTTAATGACGAAAAGCTGCATGATGTTTTGATTCGAAACTTATCCATCAAAAAAAATGGTAAAAGGATGTTGGTGGATGTGGCTATTCGACAAAATGAAAAAACCGTGGCGGGTGACTATTACGTAGAAGGTGTGATTGAGGATATCGGTGACTTGAAGGATTTCTACGGATATACTGATATTGATGTCGAAGGGCTCCAATTTATTCCCGCAAAAATGTATACTGACCAGGTCTTTTCACTGGCGGAATTAACCTTACCCATTGTGGTTAAGTTGTTGAAACAGGGGTATGGGGCGTTACAGATTTCTGATAGGGACGAAGGTACGCAGCTGCATGATTTTCCGATTCAGGTGCTGAATGGTGCCAATTTTGTTGCTGATACCTGTCTGAGATTAGGGGGTGGCGCTGATTTTTTTATTGGGTCCGAAAAGGAGATACAATATGCAGTGATAAATGGTTATTTAATCAATTTTACGCAATCGATTGATAATAAATCAAAAAATGTAGTGAAATAATACTGTTTTATCGCTTGAAATAATATTAAGCCCATAATTCTATGGGCTTTTTTGTTTGTTTTTGTCTTTTTTTTGCCTCGTTTGGAATTAATTAAAATACAACAAAGATTTTACATTAAATTCTAATTAATATATATTTGGCGCTAGAATCTACGAAGCAAGAGAAACTAACTTAAAACCATCCCACTAATTATGTCAGAAAAAACAAAATTATTTTTCGCATTGACTTTAGTAGCGTCAAGTGGATTTGCATTCGATGTACATGCTACGCCGAATACTGCAAATACAATTGAGTACAAAGTTGCGCAACAAGAGATTACTGGCCAGGTCAGCGATAAGGACGGGCCAATTGTAGGAGCTTCTGTCAGTGTCAAAGGATCTGCGATAGCGACCTATACCGATCAGCAAGGGCGTTTCAAATTAAGTAAGCTGAATCCTGGAGCGATTATCGTTGTATCCTACGTAGGCTATGGATCTAAGGAATTGAAATATGAAGGCCAATCAAACCTGTCTATTTCTTTAGATGCCACATCAACTGATTTGGATGAAGTCATGGTCGTAGCCTATGGTACGGCAAAAAAATCGACCTTTACAGGGTCTGCGACCGTAGTTAAAAAAGAGCAGCTGGAAAAAATAGGCGGATCGGGGTTTGCTGAAACCCTCCAAGGAATGAGCCCAGGGGTCAATGTAACCAACAATGAAGGTAATCCGGGCGGTGATTCTCGTATTCAGATCCGCGGGATCAGTTCCATGAGCGGTTCATCCAATCCATTATATGTGGTGGATGGCATGCCATACGATGGCCAGCTAACATCTATTGCCCCTTCCGACATCGAATCCATTACAGTGTTGAAAGATGCGGCAGCTTCTTCCTTGTACGGATCCAGAGCGGCCAATGGTGTTATTGTGATCACCACTAAGAAAGGTAAAAGCTCCAAACCTACCCTGAACTTTAAGTCTACATGGGGAACCTCGGATAATGCTGTTGGAAATCCAACAAAAGCCACACCCGAAGAACAACTGTTGAACACTTGGGAGGGCATGTATAATGACCAGTTTTACCGTTATAACAGAACTTCGAAAGAGGCGGGGGATTGGGCGTCTGCCAATGTACTTGGTAAGCTACTGAAAAAAAGCAGCGCCGGTGTTTACGTATCTCCATTTAAAGACATCAATGAAAATTATGTACTTCATGATGGAAATGGGAACGCTTATATCAACCCTAAATTGGAAAAGATCTGGAATGAGTCTGACTACGATTATTATGGTGCTGTATTCTCCCGCAAATTGCGACAAGAGTATAATTTAGATGTGAGCGGTACCGCTGGCGATGGCAAAACCAATTATTTTCTGTCTTCGAACTATTTGGATGACAAGGGATATGCTATGGCTCAATATTTTAAACGTTATGGTTTTAGGGCTAATGTAACATCGCAGGTAACTGATTGGTTGCAGCTCGGAGGGAATATGTCGTTCTCCTCATCTAAACAGAATCTTTCCGGAGCTAGTAGAGCCTTAGATTTTAGTACGACATTGACATCCCCTTGGCTACGTAATGCTGACAATACAGATTGGGTTTATTCTGAAAAGACTGGCCGCCGTATGTTTGATTATGGTACTTATGGCAATAACTTTTTTGGTATCCACGTGTTGAACAATGGCGGTGATTACTGGGATAATCCGAATGATGAAGGATTTACCAATAACCAGCGCAACATGATATCGGCCCGCTACTTTGCAGGAATAAAATTACCCTACAATTTAAACTTTAAGTCTAGCATTAGCATAGATAATAATATTTATAAAGAATTTACGTATGGTTCGGCTGTGCATGGGTTAGGTCAAAAAGCACCTTACGGAACGAGTGTATTGACCAGTGGTGGAAATGCGGGGCGTAGAAATGATGAAACTCGTGCTGTCACCTTCAATAATATCCTGAGCTGGGAGCAGGATTTTGGAGCACATCATTTGTCAGCATTGGCTGGGCAGGAATCCTATACCCGAAATATGGTAGGTGACAATGGTTATGGCGAAGGAATCATGCAGCTCGGACAATATGAGCTTTCTTCTACAACAACCAACTGGTCCGTGGGTTCGTATAAAGATCGCTATGCCTTATTGTCGTATTTGGCTAAAGTGGATTACAATTATAATGACAAGTATTTTGCTTCTGTTTCTTTCCGTCGGGATGGATCCTCTCGTTTTCACCCCGATAATCGCTGGGGAAATTTCTTGTCCGGTGGACTTTCCTGGAAAATTTCCAAAGAGAATTTCTTAAAAGAGGCGACTTGGTTGGATAATTTATCGTTCCGTAGCAGTTATGGTACTACCGGAAATGACCGGTTGATCCGACGTAATGCGCAAGGTGTGGCAACTGATGAGATTCTTTATGGCTACCAGGCATATTATAGTGCTGATAATCTTTATGGATTACCAGGTTTAAAACCTAATACTGTCGCAGCACCTGATCTGCAATGGGAAAAAAACAAGCAGTTTAATATCGCTGCTGATTTTGCTTTCTTAAAGCGTTTTTATGGAACAATAGAATATTATTCAAGAAATTCTTCCGATCTTCTTTTTTACAAAGAATTTCCCATTTCGGCGCAGGCTGGAAATGCAATTGGACAGAATATTAACCTTGGTAATCTGAGAAACAGTGGTTTTGAATTCTCGTTTGGTGCAGATGTTTTCCGAAAAGATAATTTTAATTGGAAGATAGATGCAAATCTATCCACTCTAAAAAATGAAATTACCTATTTGCCGGGCGGAGCTTTTACATTCAACAACCGCGGTGCCGGTTATCGTTTAGAGGAAGGACATTCATTGTATGATTTCTATATGGTCAAAAATGCAGGTGTCAATCCGGATAACGGTAATATGCAATATTGGGTGAAAGATGATAAGGGGGGCTGGAAGATTTCCGAAGACTATGTTGGTGAGGTCACATCCGATGATTATCAATGGATTGGGTCAGCTCTGCCAAAAGTATATGGTTCACTGACCAATAGTTTCAAATTGCATGGGTTGGATTTCTCGTTTATGTTCTATTATTCACTTGGTGGAAAAATGTATGATTACTCCTATTCTGAGCGTAGTACACTCCGCGGTGGGGTGGGAGTAACCCAGGATTTAGTCCAGGACCGTTGGCGTAAACCCGGTGATCATGCCTTGCTGCCAAAATGGTCGGATGACAATTATGCTTCGACACGCAGAGCTTCTGATTTTTATATTTTCAACAACGATTATTTACGTTTGCGGAATATCACACTGGGGTATTCCATTCCGAAAAACACCTTACAAAGGCTGGGATTATCCAATGTCCGGTTTTTTGTTTCAGCGGATAATTTATTGACTTTTGGTTCTGCCAAAAATCGGTATACCGAACCAGAAACAGGTTTGTCGGGTAATAACTATAATGGGAATGCGGATACGGATAATGGTCGGCAAGGGGCGAGAAGAATCTATACTGGTGGCTTGCAGGTTACATTCTAAGGATAAATTAAATCGAGGAAAATCATAGGAACCGACCATCTGACTGATGTATAGATCAAATGAAATCGGTGTATACAGGATGATAAGGTTACTAGTATAAAAAATATATTAATGAAAAAGATATTCAAAACCATACACTTTACAATTTTGGCTTCTTCATTGCTTTTTATGGGGAGCTGCAAGGACTTTTTGGATTCCAATACCTCCGTCGATACGGAAGAAGGAGTGGCTTTATCCAGTGCAGGGCAGTTACAAATGGTGCTGACCTCTGCTTATCGACAATTATATTTTAATGATCAGGGCGCAGACCGTGTTTATGCGGGGTTACCGGGATTGCAAATGTATGTGGATCTAGGTGGTGCAGATATTGTTAGCCATGATAATATGGGGGGAACTCAGGTCGAGACCTATCGTTATGATGCTGTAAGAACCCTGTTTACAAATAGTTCCGATGCAATCTGGTCAATGATGTATAGAATCATCAATCAGACCAATAAAATTATTCGGGCCGTACCGACGGCACAGGGGGATGATGCGATTAAAAACCAGATTTTAGGGCAAGCTAAAGCTATTCGGGGAATCTGCTACTTTCACCTGATCCAGAACTACCAACAAACTTATATGATCGCCAAAGAAAAGAAGGGGGTGATATTACGTCTGGATCCTAAGGAGGATCTCAACTTACCCAGGGCTACCGTACAACAAGTCTATGATCAAATCCTGGCTGACCTTGGTGAAGCGAAATCATTGTTAAAAGGATTTGACCGTCCGGATAAATGGACAATTAATGAGGATATTGTATCCGGTCAACTGGCACGGGTCTATTTGGTGATGAATAACTGGCAGGGCGCCTTGACTGAAGCCTCAACGGTTTATAATAAATACAGCCAACTCATGACACGGGATCAGTACCGTAGCGGTTTTGATGATGCGATCACCAATGCTTATCCGGAAGTGGTTTGGGCGATGAAGTATACGACAACGAATAATTTGGGGGGCAGTACACAGTTTAACTTTTGGTATAATCAGGATGAGAAGTATGGTGAGGGGTATGATCAGGGGCCGATCTATTCTTTCTTGGATTTTTTTGCGGATGGGCAGTATGAAAAATTATTTGAAAAAACAGAAGACCGTTACCAATTCTGGAAACGCACCAAAAATACAAATCCAGTTATTTCTACAAAATGGGCTTACGATAAATACAAGCATTATGGTGATGCCAATGGTGCAGTGCAAGGAAATACTCGACCAGAGGTTACACTGATGCGCGGCTCAGAGATGCTCTTAATTATGGCAGAGGCAGCTGCCCACTTAAATAACGGCATGGGGCTTACTTATTTGAACCGTCTACAGACTGCCAGGGGTGTGAAAAATCTGACTAAGATAGCTGCTGGAGAGCCTCTTTTGGAAGCAATTTATGTTGAACGACGCAAAGAATTACTTTGTGAGGGCGTGACAGGATTATATGATCTGCTTCGCTTACAAAAGCCTTTGCTGCGTATTCAGGAAACGCCTATCTATGTGGAGGGACATTATACTTGGGGTATGACCAACTTGGATGGGTATGATCCGAAGAGTGCAAATCCGACAGGGACATTACCGTCTAATGATTACCGCTTTATCTGCCAGATTCCACAGTTAGAAATGACAAGAAATACTCAGCTAAAGGAAAGTGATCAAAATCCGTTTAAAGGACAGTAATTCCAAGACGCATTTACAATCAAAAACAGCACCCCGCCTCGGGGTGCTGTTTTTTTTAGAGCTAATCTATTACATCTAGTATCCGGGGTTCTGCTGGTCCTTCAACGTTGGATTGGCATTGATTTCCGATTGAGGGATTGGCAGGATATACTTTTCAAAAGTTCGGTCAATTTCCTTAGGACGGGTTTTGATCGTCAATCCCTGAAAGTCATCATTGAATGTGATTTTCTTGTTGAGCCGGATCATATCCCAGTATCGATGCCCTTCACCAAACAACTCTTTGCTCTTTTCATTAAGGATGGCATCTTCGTTGACCGTGGCCGAAGAGAATGCAGGACGGTTCGGAGAGCGTTTACTGATAGCATTTAATAATTCTGCCGATTTTGCGGGATCTGCGCTTGGCTTTTTTAATGCAGCCTCCGCAGCGATAAGGTAAATTTCAGAAAGCCTGATTACTTTGATATTCACGGCCGTATTATTTGTGTTTCCTTTGTCCCCAAGTGAATTTAGTGGTAAGGAGGTATTGGTATTTACACTACCTAGATTTTTATAAACGGCTCCCATACGTGTTGCCGAACTTTCGTCTCTTCCCAAAATTGCCCAACGCACATCACTGTTGTCCTCTTTCATGCGATTGAGATAATAATCACTTGCGTAGAACATTCCACCCTGTCCACCTGTTCTCCGCATCAGGTAATAACCCAGGCTTGCTGTACCCAAGTCAGCTTCACCTTCGTTAATACCAAGTTCATAGATAGATTCTGTGCCATACATGCTCGCCCAAGAAGACGTCCATTTCTCATTCTCATACAATTTATAGGTACCACTGGTGATGATCTCATTTGCTTTTGAATAGGCATTTTCATAGTCCGCCATTGTCAGATAAACCCTGCTTTGTATGGCTAAGTTCGCATAATAATTGATATACCCATTGTCAATAGCTTTATTTGCTCCAAGTAGCTCCTGGCCGGTTTTGAGATCTTTTAGAATCTGGGTGTAGACTTCTTCTACAGTTGCTCTGGCTGGTTTACTGTTATAGGATGCCGGACTGATAACAATGGGAACCCCCCGAGAAGCTTTATCCTGTGTATATGATTTTCCATATAAACGAACGAGGTCAAAATAAAATAATGCCCGTAAAGTAAGTAACTGTCCCTGTGCATTTGCATATTGCGCTCTGGAATCCATAGCCACTTGGTCAATTTTTTCCAATACGTCATTTGTCTGGGCAATACAATAATAAATCTGTGACCAGAAACCCGAAAAGTTATTTGTTTCTGCATCTTGATTAAATGAATACAGTTGATCAAGCCCTCTTCCTTGGGAATAAACCGTTAGATCGCCCCCTTTGACCTCGCCATATAGTTCAAAGTTTCGACCGTAATAACTTGATGAAGCGATCAGTCTGCTTAATCCGTTTATTCTATTGCGGGCATCACTGGCGCCATTAAGCGCTGTCCCTGCATCAATGGAATTGCCCGGTTCAACGTCTAGAAAATCCTTGCAGCTGCTGAAGGACGTTACCAGAGCTGCGGCTATAATAGATATTTTAAATATTTTCATTTCTTAAAAGATTAACGATTAAAAACCCAGTTCTATACCAAATGTGTAGGTCTTCCCTAGCGGTGTTTCCCAGCCGCGTGTTGCGTATTGACCAACCTCAGGGTCGGCAATTTTATACTTTGATGCGGTCAATAGATTAGTTCCATTGAAATATACTCTGGCATTGCTAAATCCTATTTTGTTCAAAACAGTTTTCGGTAATCTATAACCAAAATTGATATTTTTTAGCCGAAGGAATGAGGCATCATGTAGTTGTCTGGAACTATATTTTTGAGGGTCAGTCAGGTCGTTTCCGTCTAATTTTGGTAAGGTGCCAGATGTATTATTTTCGGTCCACATATGCTCAAAGGCATATTCCGAGCGAATCCTTTCCCAGTAGTAACCATCATCGGCGACATCTTTGAATGCTCCATCGTATAGTTTACCGCCAAGTTTGTATATAAAATTGAAGCCTAGATTGAAGTTTTTGTACTCAAAATCAGTATTTATACCACCGCTGACATTCGGAATACCATTTCCGATGATTGTATAATCGGCTTGGTTAAAGTCATAAGTTGCTTTTCGACCATTGTAATCAAATATACCCGAACCTGTGTTGCTGTTATTGGTATAATAGACGTTTTTGCCATTGGTCGCGTCAACGCCTGCCCATTCGTAACCATAAAACGCGAGTGTTGACTGCCCTTCTCTATAAATAAATTGCGCACGGGCATCACCGCTCCCTTTCGTATCATTGCCCACTGAGCCAGTAGGATCATACCAGATAATATCCTGGTTGTCATTTAGCTTTTGGACTTTTGAATTGATGAAAGCTGCGTTTACATTTGCACTCCATCTAAAATCATCTTTTTTGATAATGTCACCTGCTAATTCAATTTCTATTCCTTTGTTGTTGATCTGTCCTACGTTTCTCAATACGGTGCTGAATCCGGTTGTTTGTGACGTTGGGACATCCTGTAATAAGTTTTTAGAAGTGCGATTGAAGTATTCTACTGACCCCGTGATTCTATTGTTTAGGAAGCCAAATTCCAGCCCGGCATTAGTAGTATAAGAGGTTTCCCAGGTAATATCCGGGTCTGGGTTGGAGACAAGGTTACCTCCCGGTTGTCCTTTATAATTGAAGTTGTTAAAGGATACAAGTCTTCTCCATCCAAAATTGTCCGTTGGTAAGGTCCCGTTGACACCGTAAGAGGCTTTCAGACGTAATGTACTGATGGCATCGTTTTCACGCAAAGACGGAAGGTTTTTCAAACTATAAGCACCCGATATCGACCAAAAATCTCCCCACCGGTTTTTCGGACCTAATTTTGAAGAACCATCACGGCGATAGGAAGCCGCTAAAAAATAAGTGTTGTCATAATTGTATTCCGCCCTTCCGAGAAATGACATCAGGTTATAACCCCAGCTATACGCATTGGCTTCAAACTTACCTGCCGAAGAAATGTAAGGAAGCTCGGCGGAACCCAAATTGCGGCCTGTTGTGCGCATAAAATCCGTCTTATTTTTTTCGGCCTCAAATCCAGCGAGTAAGTTTATAGTGTGCTTGTCAAATGATTTATTATAATTTACGGTATTTGAAGTTACCAATTTCAGCATATTCGTGTTAAATTGGTGCACTACACCACCATCGCTGATACCATTGAAATGTTTAGCGCTATAATATAAATAGTCCTTCATGTCCGTATAATCATATGAGAATACAGTTTTTGCTGTCAGTTCGGGAAGAATTGTCCAGGTCAGGTTGCTGATGACGCCTAGCTTATTTGTTTTCGAGTTGTTGTCCCATTGTTGGTCATAATAGTCGGCATTATAGGCATAGCTACCATAGCGGTCTGTCCAAGCTTCACCCGTTTTATAGTTTGTAGGCCAGTATAATGGCCACAGGAGATTTCTGGATTGTAGAAAATAGTTCGATCCCGTATTGCGGGTGTCATTAAAACCTTTTTTCTTGTTGTGACCGATATTGATATTCGTTCCAAATTCCAGGTTATCAACTATTTTTTGCGTTAGATTGAGACGACCTGAGATACGTTCGAAATCATTGACCCTAATTCTACTTTTATCTGTGGTGTAACCTAAAGAGGAAAAGTATTTCGTTGACTCGGTTCCCCCTGAAAGTGAAAGATTGTTGTCCTGATAGATTCCCGTGCGAAACAGGGCTTTATCCCAATCATAATATTTGCCTTCACGGTTTTCAATTCCATCAGTCATTCCTAAGATGCTAATGTTGCTCATTCTCAAGGGATCACTGACTTCAAATCGGTAACCATGTTTGTTAAATTTGTTATTTAGCTGTCCAAGGGCGTAAGTACTGGCATCCGCATCGGTATAGTTTACACCAGTTTTTGGATTGACGTTTGACGTGCGGTAATCATGAAATATCTGATACAGCATGTTAACTTGATCCTGAGGCGACGCTGTTTCGTAATTATCTGTTGCCCAGGTTGGCGTAAAGCCGATAGAGCTTTTAAAATTGACCGTGGGTTTTCCCGTTTTGCCTTTTTTGGTCGTTATTAAGATGACACCATTTGCTGCTCTGGAACCATATAGGGAGGAGGCCGCCGCATCTTTTAGTACGGTAATCGTTTCAATATCATCGGGATTGAGATTTCCCATCACATTGTTGGATGTGTAGATATAATCGCCCATTTGACCACCCGAACCGGAATTGGCAGGAACACCATCTATAACATAGAGCGGTTCGTTCGAAGCATTCATCGAGCCTACGCCCCGAATACGAATGCTAGGTGTTGAGCCTGCTTGTCCAGAGGGAGTAGAAACTGTCAGACCCGCAACGCGTCCACTTAGGGCACTTTCAAATGAGGTTGTGGGAACATTATCTATGTCTTTGGCTTTTACTGTTGCCGCAGATCCAGTATATGTACTTTTTTTTGCTGTACCATAAGCGACAACCATGACCTCATCCAAAGCCTGTTCGCCACTGGCAAGTGTAATACTGATTGTTTTTCGGCCATTGACCTGAATCTCCTGTGCTTTATAGCCGACAGCAGATAGCATTAGTGTAGCATTTGAATTTGCATTAAGGGTGAATAAGCCTTGTTCATTGGTCGATGTCCCTTGGCTGGATCCTTTGACATTTATGGTAACTCCACTGATGGGATTTCCATTGCTATCTGTGATTTTTCCAGCAATCTGAATCTGTTGCGCATATAAAGACTGCATCGAACTACAGGCTATGAGACACAACGTTGTGAGTACATGTTGTTTCATATGAAAAAGATTTGTCTTTTATAGGTCATATGGAATAGCTCGTCGAGTTACATCGGTGTTGTACTTTTCAAACGTGGATATTTCATAAAAGCTATGAATTGATTAATTTAGTTTGTTAATGTTTTGGTTGCTATTGGCCTTTGCTTACAAATGCTATAGCGAAATCAATGCAATGTTCTTCTTGTAAGACCGAAAAACATTGCATTGAATATAATCTTATTTTCTTAAAATTCCAATTCCCGGACGGTTAGGTAAGATACAGTTGCCATCGATTACCGTCATGCCATCATAGATATCGTTATCGATCAGGAGTGCCCCATCTAAATCTGCCCAATCGGTTAGTGGTGCCAATTGTGCCGCTGCACTGATGGCACAGGAAGTTTCGGTCATACAGCCGATCATTACTTTCATTTCAAGGGAACGTGCAAGTTCAGCCATCCGCTTAGCTTCACGCATACCGGTACATTTCATCAGCTTGATATTGATGCCGCTGTAGACACCTTTTAATGCTGGTACATCAGCCAATCGTTGACATCCCTCGTCAGCAATAGTCGGTATTGGACTGTGCTCGGTTAACCAGGCATTATCGTCGATCTGTTCTTTGGGCATCGGTTGTTCGAGAAAAGCGACGTTACGCTCCGCCAGCCAATGTGCCATTTCCAATGCCTCTTCCCGGGTTTTCCACCCTTGGTTGACGTCTGCACATAATGGGCGATCTGTTGCCTGCCGAATGGTTTCAATAATCATTTTATCGGTATCCAGACCCAATTTTACTTTTAGAATCTTAAACTGATCTGCTTCAGCAACCTTTTTGCGGATCATGTCCTCCGTATCAATACCAATTGTGTAAGAAGTTGGCGGGATAAGATCCGGATTTAATCCCCATATTTTATAGAAGGGCTGGCCCATAATTTTACCAAGCACATCATGTAAGGCAATATCTATCGCTGCTTTTGCGGCTGTATTCTTTGCTGCTACTTGGTCTACATAATGCAGGATCTCCTCCGTTTGGAAAGGGGAGTTGAATGCTGATAAGTCAATTTGATTTAAAAAGGCGATCACGCTTTCCTGCGACTCACCAAGGTAAGGCGGCATGCTGGCCTCACCATAGCCGATGATACCCTCGTACTCCAGTTCGGTCAATACAACAGGTGTCGTACTTCGGCTGTAAGAAGCGACGGTGAAGACATGGCGCAATGTTAGGGTATATGGACGGAACCTTAGCTTAAAGGCCCCAAAGTCCTTGCTGATCCATTCAGATTGATTGCTCATTATGGTTTATTTGTTGATGTAGTAATTACTTTCAGCGATTTTTTGAATTGCAGAATCCTTGGCACCTAAATAACGACGGGCAGCAACAACGGTACGTGTCTGAAAATCATCGTAATCAGCAGCATCTTTCAGCATGCTGTTAATACGAACCAATCCTGCTGCATGGATAAAAGTGCCATTGCCTATATAAAGCGCTACATGGGTTACGCGTGCGTTGGGATTACTATTTTTGCCCGCAGCAAAAAAGAGTAAATCTGCAGGTTTCAGGTTTTTAAGCGCTTTGTCAGGATCAAAATGCCCCTCGCTGTCCAAAATATCTATCTTTTCGCCCGCTAAAACCTGTTGTGATGCATCTCTAGGGATAACGAAGCCATTCATAAAGAAGCTCGTCTTGGTAAATCCGCTACAATCGACCCCTTTGACCGATGTGCCGCCCCACAAATAAGGTAGTCCCAACATGGTTTTTGCACTTGCGATAATATGGTCAGCGGTAGGATTACGCGTATCCAGCCAATTTTTTAACGTTAGGCCTTCAGATTTCTTGATATAACCTTTGCGGCCATCGGGGTATGCGATTTCATAAAAACTGCCTTTTTGTCCGGTTAATTTCAAGATATCCCCATATACAAGATCCGATACCCGCTGGCTTTTCTCGTTGGGTTCGGAATAAGATTTTCCGAATTCAGTGGTGTAGATCAGCTTTTCTGATTGTCTCCAGTTGTCAATCTCGGCCTGATCCATGACAGCTATTGAAGATGCTGGCACCCAAGCGATATAACCATCGGGGGTACGTACCCGGTATTCACCACTTTTCTTCTGTAGCAGATCTACTTGTGTACCCAATAAAACTTGGCTTGTCAATTCCGCGGAATTATCCGGGAAGGTACGCATGTTGGCAACTGAAAGTCTGATTACCCCCACAGTTTTTCCCTCAACACTGGCGTCCGGTAAAAGTTGAACTTGGATATTCGCGGATATTTCTTTTGCTTTTTGTTCCAGAACAAACTTAGCATCTTTTTCGGTTGTTTCGAGAATATATATATTTTGAGGAACATCCGCTTTTTGAATAGCCACTATTTTCGTTCTCCGATCCGGTGCAAAGTCACGTTTTACGTTTTCTTGCAATTCTTTGATTTTGAAATAAGTGGTGGAATCTACTTGCTGTGCATGGCCATGACTTGTGCCAATAAGACTTGCACATGCTAAAATAGCGAATTTTAGTGTGTTTTTCATGCTGATTAGTTTGTTTCTAAAGATAGGATTAATTCACAATATAAATCAACGTTTGTTGTCGATTTTTGAGTGATTTGAATATTGTGTTGCTAAAAAACGAACCTTTGGGCCTAATTTTAATTAATTTGTCTATTTGCTAAAACCATTTTGTATTATTGCTTATTGATCGCAAAACCGTCGATTGTTTTTGAATCTCACTACCAAAAAGCAGGTTAGCGATTGCGAATTGTGACAATGAACAATTAAAAACGAATTATTCATGCTTGTAAAATGCCGGACGGTGGAGGCAAACAGGTTATTAAAAGACAAATAGTTTATATATGAGTTCTAGACGTAATTTTATTAAACAAGGTTTTATGGCTGCTACGGCGATAGGTACCTTGAGCGCATTTGATACAAAAGGGCTGACGATTGCATCCGATGATAAGGTGAAAAAATATCCGATTGTCATATCAACCTGGGATTTTGGAATAGCGGCAAATAAGGCGGCCTGGGAGATCTTATCGAAAGGCGGAAAAGCTCTTGATGCTGTCGAACAAGGCGTGCGTGTACCCGAAGCGGACTTGAAAAATATGACCGTCGGAAAGGGAGGGTATCCGGATCGTGATGGACATGTGACCTTAGATGCCTGTATTATGGATGCTGATGGTAATTGTGGTGCTGTGGCTGGTATGGAAAAAATCGGACATCCGATATCGGTGGCCCGCTTGGTTATGGAAAAAACTCCACATGTCATGCTAGTTGGAGAGGGGGCATTGCAATTTGCATTGGAAAACGGTTTCAAAGAAGAGAATTTATTGACGCCTGAGGGAGAGAAAGCTTGGAAGGAGTGGTTAAAGGAGAAGAAATACAAGCCAGTCGTTAATATCGAAAATAAAACTTTTGCTGCGGAGCGCCTGCCGGGAAACCAATACAATCACGATACCATTGGTATGCTAGCCTTAGACGCCAATGGAAATATATCCGGTGCTTGTACAACCAGTGGAATGGCATTTAAAATGCACGGCCGGGTGGGAGATAGCCCGATCATCGGCGCTGGCTTATATGTTGACAATGAAGTTGGTGGGGCTACTTCGACTGGGGTAGGTGAAGAAGTTATCCGTAATGTGGGCAGTTTTTTGGTGGTTGAATTGATGCGTCAGGGTTACTCGCCAGAAGATGCCTGTAAGGAAGCTGTGATGCGTATTGTGAAGAAAAAGCCTGCAATTGCCAAAGAGATACAAGTTGGATTTTTGGCGATTAACAAGAAAGGTGAGTATGGAGCTTTTGCATTGCAGGAAGGATTCTCTTACGCCGTTTGTGACAGTAAGCAGCAGGACCTATTGATCAAAGGAAAACATTATTATTAGGAATCACTCAATACGCACTACTAAATATAGAATACACCTTTAGATAGAAGTATTAAATTGAATAATGATTATCTTTGTGTGGGCATTGTGGAAGTAAAAAAATAATATAACGAGCGTGCTAAGGGCTTATAAAATTAAAGTCTAAATACGCAGTACTCAATACTATAAAAATATGAAAGCAACATTTGGAGGTGGATGTTTTTGGTGTACGGAAGTGATTTTCCAAAATACCGAAGGAGTGACATCCGTATTGCCAGGATATATGGGAGGTCATGTAGACCACCCTACTTATGAGCAGGTATGTACAGGTACAACCGATCACGTGGAAGTGGTGGAGTTGGAGTATGACGATGAACTGGTCAATTATGAGGATCTGTTGAAGATTTTCTTCAAAACACATAATCCGACAACATTGAACCGTCAGGGTAATGATGTGGGTACGCAGTATCGTTCTGTAGTCTTCTATCATAACGAAGAACAGGAGATCTTAGCGAAAAACTTTATTGATGAGTTGGAAAACGAGGATATCTATGAAGATCCAATTGTAACAGCGGTAGAACCGGCGTCAACATTCTGGCTGGCCGAAGATTATCATCATAATTATTTTAATGATCATCCTGAAAATCCTTTCTGTTCAGTGGTCATTGCACCGAAGCTCCAAAAATTCTTAAAAGAATTTAAAGCCTAAAGTAAAGGTTTTAGTGGGGAGCTTTGTGTTTAGCGTAACAAATTGATGGTGGGTTGTTTATTAGGGGGCAAGGAGATTTGAAACAAGGCCTTGATGACCCTCCTTTGAGAACTACCAGCGATCGATAATAATAATAAGAAAAGGCTCGAATATCATATTCGAGCCTTTTCTTATGCGGATTACTTATTGAAAAATGCTGTTAAAACATTTCCATTTGCCCTTTGTCATCAATTTGGATGTCGTCAGGATTAGTGATTTCTAATTTGATATCATCTTCTTTTTTATCCTTAGTGGCATCCGCTGATATTTCATCAGTTGCCGCATCGGATTTGGTCTCTCCGGATTTTGTTTCGCCACCTTCTGAAGCGACTTCAGCTTTCTCCTTTCCTTTTTCACTTAGATCTTCATCAGCCGTGATCAAGGTGACAGATTTTACGGTATGGAAGGACAGGCGGTTGCCTTGTGCTTTTATACCCTTTATGTCAATAATCTCAGTCAACGGTTGTTCCAGTGTTTCCTTCGTTTGTGATTTACCTTTCAGGATGTCCAATCTGACGGTCGGCTCAGCAGCATTGCTCATAAGTACTAATTTTGAACCGGGTTCTTCGTTGATAAACGAAATACGTTTACCAATGGGCTGGTCATCAAATTTAAAACGTTTGACAAAATAAGTACCACTCTTACCATCTTGATGTACCACGGTATAGATATGTTCCGGGTAGAATTTTTCTATACGGATCATTTTTTCATCAAAGTGGTTACTTAGGTCGAAGTTCGATAACTCGTAGCTACCGTCGGAAAGCACAATTAATATTTTATCATCACCATCAAATTCCCCTAAATATTGACCACGTTCATCGGCATTTAAGCGTTTCATGATGCTGTCATACCAAATTTTTCGTCCTGCGAGTGTTGAAATACCTGAGCTTTTGAAGGCGATTTTCTTGACTGGATATTTGGAAACAATATTGCCCTGAGATGCACGACCTTTAATGGCAATTTCAGCGAAGTCCATATCGAAATTCAATTTACGCAATTTCGTGTGTGGTTTGAGCTGTATATTGACCACTTCGGCCTCACCATTAGGATTAGCGGTGAAATATAAAACCTTTGATCCTTTTGACCCTTTGGATACATCATACTCCTTATCGCGGGTAACGCCGACAACCGAGAAACGTTTAATATAACTCGTACCGGTTTCGCCTTCTTTATAGATCACGTTGTATATGGTACGTTCGTCCCCTTTTTTGAAGACCGCTACATGGATAATCCCTTTTCCAACAAATACTTTATCCTGGATTTTGCTGACAACATATTTGCCATCTTCGCGGAATACAATGATATCGTCGATATCTGAGCAATCACAGACAAATTCATCTTTCTTCATTCCGGAGCCGATGAAACCTTCTTCGCGATTGACGTACAGCTTCGCATTGGCTAAAGCAACTTGTGTTGCCTCAACTTTATCAAAGATGCGTAATTCAGTCTTGCGCTCGCGATCTTTGCTGTATTTTTCACGTAGTTTTTCATACCATGCAATAGCATATTCTGTCAATTGACGCAAATGGCGCTTCACCTCTTTGATCTCATTTTCGAGCGTCTTCATCGTTTCATCTGATTTTTTTACATCGAAACGTGTGATACTACTCATTGGTTTATCGATCAGTTTCTTATAATCCTCCGGAAGAATTTCACGATAAAACTGTTCAAAGAATGGCTCAAACAAGCGATTTAAAACCTGTACGACAGTGTCAAAGTCACCGGCATTTTCATAATCGGCGTGTTTGTACATCCCCTCTTGGATGAATATTTTTAATAAACTATTGAAGAATATTTTTTCCTGAAGATCATTTAAACGGATCTCCAATTCCCGCTTCAATAGATTTTTGGTGTTTTTGGTATTTTCAATCAAGATGTCATTGACACTCATAAAATGAGGTTTCTCATCTTTGATGACACAGGTATTTGGCGAAATGGAAACCTCGCAGGCAGTGAATGCATACAAGGCATCGATAGTAACGTCAGGAGATATTCCCGGCGCTAAATGCACGATGATTTCAACATTTCCAGCGGTGTTGTCCTCAATTTTCTTGATTTTGATTTTGCCCTTTTCATTGGCTGTCACTACACTCTCGATCAAGCCGCCTGTAGTAGTGCCAAAAGGAATTTCTGTGATCGCCAGCGTCTTTTTATCCCGTTCCTCGATTTTAGCGCGCACACGGATCTTTCCACCGCGTTGTCCCTCGTTATAGTTGGAGACATCAGCCATACCACCTGTCGGAAAATCGGGAAGAATATTTGGTCGTTCGCCATTCAGTACCTGAATTGAGCCGTCTATAAGCTCAATAAAGTTGTGGGGCATAATCTTGGTTGCCAAACCTACAGCAATACCTTCGGCTCCCTGAGCCAAAAGCAATGGAAATTTAACAGGTAAAGTAACTGGCTCACGGTTACGTCCATCGTAGCTCTGTTGCCATTCTGTCGTTTCCGGATTGAAGACAACTTCATTCGCAAATTTAGAAAGCCGTCCTTCGATATAACGTGGCGCTGCCGCCGAATCACCCGTGATCGGGAAGCCCCAGTTACCCTGACAATCGATCAGCAGGTCTTTCTGTCCCAATTGAACCATGGCATCTCCGATGGAAGCATCTCCATGCGGGTGATATTTCATGGTATTACCAATCACGTTGGCAGCCTTATTATATCGTCCATCATCCATTTCTTTTAGGGAATGGAGGATACGACGTTGTACGGGTTTCAAGCCGTCATTTATATGGGGTACAGCTCTATCCAAGATCACATAGGACGCGTAATCCAAAAACCAGTTTTCGTACAGTCCAGACAAAGGTATTGTCTGACTTCCGCCCTCTGTTTTTCCTGCTCCTAATTCTTCTTGGTTATCTTCCGTTGGGAAGTTTGTTTCGTCACTCATTTATTCAGCAATAGATTAAATTGTACAATACAGAAATGTTCGAAATTTTATTTTATTCGAACGTGTAAAAATACAAAACCATTTTGTTTTATCCCAGTGAAAGTATAAAAAGTTAAAAAAATTAGTTTTTAAAGCTAATATAATTAGTTTTGTGCCGATTGCTCGACCAGGTCGTACCAATAACAATGGATGTCCCAACGGTCGAAATAAAACTCCTCGGTGACCTGAAAACCCACTTTCTCCAATACATGCCTTGATCCTTTGTTTTCGGTATGGGTGATGGCATGGAGCTCGAAATGAGTCAGGTGTTCCCGATAATACTGCATACAGGCTAATGCCGCCTCAGTGGCATATCCTTTACCCCAGGATTCTACCCTGAAACGATAGCCTAGATCTAGGAATCCGATACGTCCGTTTTCCAATTCATCAATATATTTAAAACCCGTCCAGCCGATCCATTGGTTGCTTGATTTTTCAACAACTCCCAGTCGGCCAATACCGTATTTTTCATATTGTTGCCGAATGAGAGCGATCACTTTTTCCATTTCTTCGATGGATTGAACTGGCTCTTTATTGAGGAAGGTATGTACCTCAGCCTGTGAATCCATGGCAAAAAAATAGTCCTTATCGTCCATGCTTATCGGACGGATGATTAGACGTTCGGTTTCTAATGTTGGTAGGTATTTTTCCATCTGGTATATTTTAGGTTTTAGTGGCTTTTAAAGCCACAGTTTATCAATATCTTTTTTCAATATTTTCTCTTTCATTTCTTCTTCAAAATTACCGAACTGTTCTTTTTTAACAGTCTTGCTGATCCGACCTTCTTCCAAAACCAATATCTCATCACAGGTATCCTTTAGTGTCGAAAATATATGCGATGAGATCAGGATGGTTTTGCCCATTGCTTTAAGACGTAGTATGATTTCGGTCAGGATAATACTGCTTTGTAGATCGATTCCGTTAAAAGGTTCATCCAGAATGTAGAAACAGTTGTCCTGGAGCAGAGTCGCTGTCAGTGCCAGTTTCTTTTTCATCCCCGTGGAATAAGAGCTCGCATACTCTTTTAATGGTAATTCGAAGATATTTCTGTCATCGAGGTTTTTAATACTTTTCCCACGGGCGTCGGTAAGGAGGTAGATATACTCTTCACCTGTCAGTTTTGATAAGAAATACGGATCTGATGTCAGGTAACCTAAATGGTTCTTAAGTGGTTGCAGATTTGCGTTGATCTTTCCCGAAGCTGTTTCCAGCCCTGCTATACAGCGAAATAAGGTTGTTTTTCCAGCCCCGTTTTCGCCTACGATGCCGTAGACTTTTCCGTCCTTAAAAGTAAAGGAGACCTCATGCAAGACCTGATGCTGCCCAAAGGATTTACTGATATGAATAAGTTCGATCATAAATAGTTCTTTAGATTTTTGAGGGCTTTAAAGTAATAGAAAGGTAATAAGGCCAATATCAGTGGATAGAAGCTGAAACATAATGCCAGTGCAAAGCCTTCCGGAAAATTGATCTCTCGTGGATAAGCGACATATTTTAAGGTAATGGCAAAAGGGAGCAGGAATAATATACCGCCCAAAACAATTAGTGCATTAAACCATTCTGATGAAAAAATTAAGGCATATGTCAGTAGGAGCGGAAGGACATATAAAAGACATTGCAGCAGTCCGCGTCTAAACTTGCGCAGTAGAAATCCAGCAGGTGTTTCTCGGCTGTTCCATAGATAAAAGACAGGTTCCGGTAATTGATAGTAGAATACAGCGGTAAGTGCAATACCAGCGATACAAAATAGAACGAGGTTAGGGTTCATTACATAGAAGCCGATTGCTCCGAGTATATACAGAATGAAAATTAGCAGGTAACTCCTTCGGAATCCAATAATAAATTCAAATGGTTTCTTTGTGAACGGAGTTGGAATGGATTTACCAAAAGCCCTAAAGACCAAAAAAGCAAATATAAGAGCTAGTGCAATGAGGGCCGCGCTATATAGCCATAGTCCCAGAAATAGAAAAATAGCCATGGTCGGTAAAATCACGAATCCATTTTCCACTAGCCTGATCGTATAAAAATCTTTTTTACTAAAGGTATTTTTAAGAAAATCGTTCCTGTTTTTTTCGGTCAGGAGAAAGAGTAACTGAAAATTGCTAAGCAGCAGGGCATAGCTTCCAAAAGTAGGATACCGGAGCAGAAGGTAATAGGCAAAATAACTGGTTCCAATAAGCAAAAGTGGCGCAACCACAATCGGAAGGCCGGTCGCCTTAAAATGGCGTGTCAACAATTTATATTGAAGCTTTAAATAATTGTTTATCATTTGCTATCTGTTTATAAATAGTCATACAAGCGATGCTATCGTGAGCTTGTTAGTCCGCCGTTAACGTACTTAAATTTAATGACTCCAATCGAATAGCTAAAGCTAAGATTTTCTTTGCCAATTTAGCATATAGAGTAAGGCAATCACGAGCACAACGGCATTGGCATACATAATTTGCGGAATGCGGAGGATGACATCTGCATAATACAGTCCGGCGAGGAGGGCCCCAAGGCCAATTCCCGCTTCGAGCGAAATATACATGGTCGCGACCGCTTTGCCCCGATGTTCGGGGATGCTCAGGTCAATGGTCCAGGCATTTACCGCAGGAGATAATATACCGGTACCGATACCGTAGATGCTGGCCCCGGCCATCATACCGATAAAGCTATCCTCAAAACCAATGACCACCAAAGCAACGGCAATAATCACTATGCCTGTGATAATAACTTTCGGCCTCCCATAGCGATCGGAAACCTTTCCCGAAACAAAACGTATCATGACGGATGCGATCGTAAATGCCAGAAAGAAAAGGCCTTTATTTCTTAATCCAAGGTGTTCACTCCAATCCGGTATAAGAGTCAGGATCACACCGTATGCCGTATAGGATAGAAAGGTAACTATTCCAGCAGGGAGTGCGCGCCATTCAATAATGTCTTTTCGGTTTATTTTGAGCATAGAAAGGTTAAATTTTTCCTTTTTAACCAAGGTTTCCTTCATATTGATGACGATGAGGATTGATAACAATGCCATGAAGGAAGAGGAGTAGAACATGACATTAATCCCAAAAGCGTCAAAAATTGCGCTCCCTATTGCTGGGCCTACTGCAGTACCGACACTGAATGCAAGGCCATGCATCCCGAGAGCTTCACCCCATCTTTTCTGAGGAACAAGATCTGCGACATATGCCGAGGTGGAGGTCGGTTTAAAACCGGTAGAGAAACCATGGATCAACCGCAGAAATAAAAATCCCGCTACAGAAGTTAAGATCGGATAAAGAAAACCACAGATAAAACAGACGATGGATCCGATGGCCATGACTGGTACACGGCCCCAACGATCGGTCAGTTTACCACTGAAAGGTCGTGAAATTCCGGCAGTCAATGTAAATAGTGCTATGATCAGACCCTTATATTCAGCCCCGCCCAGGCTACTCAGGTAATTAGGTAGCTCGGGAATAATCATATTGAAACTAGACGAGAATAGGAGTGAGCTCAGGCAAAGTAAAATAAATTGAAGCGTGTAGATGGATTTCTGTTCAGATGGCATTTTAAAAAAATTATCGTGCATGAATAATTCCTCAAGTATGCAGTACCGTGGATGATACCTGTACTTTTTGAAGTGTAGGTCAAATGTACAGCTTTTGAAACGATTAAACTTTTTCTTTTGTTCGAAATTTTCGAAAAATCTTCCAATTATGACATCACATTGGGTACATCAACGGATATCATCTGCGGTTGAACGTCCATTTAGATCAGCCGCTGCCGGGCGATCTCGCTGCAGAATATTGTTGTTGCGACGGCAACATTCAGCGATTCCGCTTGACCGATGCGGGGTATGGTCACTGCCTGATCTATTAAAGTTATTACTTCTTCACTAATACCATTGCCTTCATTTCCCATGACGATCAATCCTTCTGTACTCCATTCGGTCTGGTAAATGGATTGCCCATGAAGTAGTGCGCCATAGACCGGTAAGTCTGTTGAAGAGATAAATTCGTACAGATCTACATAATGAACTTGTATTCGTGCCAATGAGCCCATTGTCGCCTGCACAACTTTCGGATTATAGGCATCTACCGTGCCAATGGAGCAAATGATATGTTTGATCCCAAACCATTCGGCTGTGCGAATGATGGTACCCAAATTACCGGGATCCTGTACATCATCCAAAACGATGTTGTAGCAATTTCTTAAATCACTTACTTCAATCTGTTGTTGTTTTGGGAGCTTGACCAGAGCAAGGATGCCTTGCGGAGATTTTAGTGTACTAATCTTTTGAAATTCAGCCTCCGTCAGTTCATGGGATTTTATATTATGCGAGATTTTACCCACTTTTGTGTTTGCGTCGTCTGTATAGAAAAGGGAATCAACCCGGTAACTCGATGAGATAAATTCCTTGACGGATTTTATGCCCTCAACGATAAATATGCCATGTTGTTTTCTATACTTTTTGTTTTGTAGAGACGTTATTAGACTGATTTGCGCTTTTGACAACATTTTTATTGATGATTAAGTACCCTCGTTTTATCGGATTTGCAAGTATAATGCTTTTGACGCTATTTTTTGCATCTTGCCGATCTTCAAAATATATAGATGACGACCAAGCCTTGGTTACAAAAGTACAGATTTCTGGAGTTTCACCAGCACTGAAAGAGTCTTCCGAGACCTATATCTCCAATCAGATCAGACCTAATTCGCGGGTAAACCTATTTATTTATAATACCTTCAACACAAAAAAAGGTCGCTATAAGACCAAGAAGATCAGAAATGTTGGTGAGCCACCACATTTGTTGGACTCGGCAATGGTCGACTTGTCGGCCAATCAAATCAGACGTTTTCTATTTACGAAGGGATATTTTAACGCCAAGGTCAGTCCCGAGATTAAGGTTGAAAAAAAGAGGGCACATATCGATTTTAGGGTAGATGAAGGAAATGCGTATCAGATCAGGAATATTGAGCGTAAATATGAAGATGGGGATGCAAAATGGTTATTTGATCGGGATATTCTGCCAAAAACTAAAGTCAAACCCAATACGCAATACGATGCGGCCAAATTGTTGGATGAACGTGAAAAATTATATGTTGTCATGCGCAACAATGGCTATTACGATTATTTGCGGCAATATATGCGTGTGGGTATTGACTCTGCGCTGAACGGTGATCAGATCGATTTAAAAATAACTATTGAAAATCCTAGTGATTCAACGATACATAAAAAGTATCAAATTGACAGTGTATATATGACTGTTAGGAATTATGGGGCAATATCAAAGAAACCACCCCGCCGCATAACTGACTCTTCAAAACGACTTCTTTTTGTGGATGAGACCAATAGCTTTCGCTGGAAACCTTTGGAGCGATATATGTATTTGCGATCCGGTCATTATTATTCCTTGGCCGAAGAAAATAAATCTTATGATCGGCTATATGAGATGAACGGTTTTCGGTCGGTGAAAATACAGTTTGTAAAAAAAGATTCCAATAAACTTGATGTACATTATGACTTTGTTCCAAGACCGCGTATGGGCAACCAGATTGAAGGGGAGTACACTTTTAGTTCGGGGATGAGCGGTTTTAATATTGGAAATACGTTTTCACAACGTAATATTTTTGGCGGTTCGGAGCAATTGGAAGTGAAGCTGCGGTACGGGGTGTTGTTTGATCCACGTTTGTCGGGCGGGCTTTCCAGCAAGATATTTAACAATGATTTTCAGGCGGGTGTGAATTTGGTGATTCCACGCCTCATGGTGCCGTTCAATATTAATCCGGGGGGAAAATATGGTTTACCCAAAACAACCTATTCCATGACTCTTCAGTTATTTGATCAGGATCGGACTTACTCCAACCGCTATTTTACAACTTCACTGAATTATTCCTGGTATGAAACAGAGAATAAGTATCACAGTTTTACTCCGATCGTATTGGAATATCGGGACGGAAGATTGGACTCGAATTTTCGGAAAAACCTTGAACAGGGCGGATATCAGTTGTATGTACGTAGCAATGACCGTCAATATTTTGGACTGGGTACCCAATATACCTTTATGCTGAATGGCAAGAAGCTGACCAGCAAAGAAGATTTTCAATATTTCCGTGGTACGGTGGATGTCAGCGGAAATGTCTTGGATCTGATCAGTAGTCTGGCCAAACTACCGGCGAATGCCGATGGTGAGAAAAAAATATTTGGGGTGCCATTCTTGCAGTATGCGAAAACGGAGCTTGATTATCGTTTGTATCGGAATCTTGGAGGAAACAAACAATTTGTTTTCCGATTTAATCCGGGGATAGCCATACCGTATGGGAACAATTCGAAGTTGTTGATATTTGAAAAGAGCTTTTACAGCGGTGGAATGAATGGTATCCGGGCGTGGCAGGCGCGCACACTGGGGCCAGGCGCCTATAATCGACAAAGCCTAAGTGAGGACCTGCGTCTGAATTTGCGCAACTTGGATCAACTTGGCGAAATTAAATTGGAGGCAAATGCCGAATATAGGTTCCGCATCTTAAATAATTTTCTAGGGGCCAAAATGAACGGAGCCACCTTTGTTGATATGGGGAACGTTTGGCGGCTTAAAAAAGATGATGAATTAAATCCCGGCGGTGAATTTAAATTCAATAAGTTTTTGGGGCAGGTAGCTATCGGTACAGGGTTTGGACTGCGTTTTGATTCAGATTACTTTGTGATCCGTCTGGACGCAGGACTAAAGGTTAAAGATCCGCAGTTTTCGGGTAGCAACCAATGGGTAATCAAGCATTTCTTTGACTCAAAAGAGTTTAAGCAGCAATATTATGACAGCCATAGGCCCGATCGGTATAATTTTATCCAGTACAATTTTGGGATCGGTATGCCGTTCTAGTGCGTGCTAATTTTTATAAATAGCTCAGTAAGCTGGATTATGACTTTGCTGTACTGCTATTGCATGCTAGCCCAACAGATTCTTTAGACTGGAGAAAATTGACTCAACGATCTTGCTTAAATCTAATCCCTGTGAATGATTGAATATAAAGAAAACAATTGCCAGCGCAATGGCTGTCATAATCACTTTTTTGAACATATAGGCGATACCCAATACAACGGCAGGGATGATCAAAAACATCAGTCCGCTGATGGCAAAGGGAGAAAGTCCATTATCTGTCTTGTAGATATAAAACAGGCGACCTTTGGATTTCTCCTGGTTTTTGTGACTAAAAAATACAAAAGTAGATGATTCGATTTTTTGAGCCGGCACCGCTACGCCCTCGTGAAATTGGAGCGCCTGAGAGAAACCGTTAATGGTAAATAGGTAGTTCCCATTGATAGTCTCATTGGTATTGCCTATTGAATCCAAAGCGACGACCGCAAGTTTTCCGTTTTTGGAAAGATTCTCTTTTATGACAAAGTCTTGGATATTCTGCTCCTGAGCACCTGCCCAGAAAGGTATCAGTAATAGAAAAAATATAAGCTTTTTCATCTTATTATAAGCGTTTAATTTTAGCCCATTTGTAGCAAGAGATTTGACTTATTTGCTTATATTCCTTTCTACAAGCCAAGGCAAATTCATGTTGGCGATGTCGCAATAGATCTCGTCGAAATGAGCATGCAATTTTAGGAATTTTAATCTTCTTTTGGAAATCTTAAATTATTTGGGGGATTATTCTAATCGAAAACTTCAATGTCAAAAAATCGATATCGACAAATTCCTTTTATTGTTTCAATAAATCTTCGATCAGTTGAAGCTTCACATTTTCCAATATCCCTTTTGGATCATCAATGACTACTTTTCCAAAGATATCCTTTTTAATAGACGCATGGTTTCCATTGTTATCGCTGGCTTCATAATTTCCAAATATATCCTTTCTTACGGAAACACGGCTCCCTCTGTTGTCTTCAATTGTTTTGCCACCCAATATGTCTGTTCTAATGGTTGTACTTTTACCGGTGTTACTTTCAATAGTCAGGTTTCCTAAAATATCCTTTGATACACGACTGCTATTTCCTTGGCTGTCACGAATGTCTAAGCCGCCAATAACATTTTTAGATACAGTGGTGTGGTTGCCACTTGCATCACGGATGTCTAAACCGCCGAAGATATTTTTTGAAATAGTAGTGAGGTTCCCATGGTTGTCACGTATCTCCAAATTATCGAGGGTATTTATGGAAGCAGTGGATGGACTCCCGTCCTGATCAGAAATATCAAAATCCCCACTTATATTTTTTCTGACCGTTTTTTCCTTTCCGTCGTTATATTTTACGACTATATTGCCGGAAAAATCCTGTTTTATCGAAGTTTTAAGTCCGTTGTTATCCTTTTTTGTATATCCGTCCCAGTGGTCTTTGCTATATTTGACACTTTTACCCCAGTTGTCTGAAACGGTTACTTCTCCCCAGCTATCGGTTTTTATTTTAATTGAGCTTTTATCTAAGCCTTCCGAAACAGCTAATTGTGTAATATACTTTCGGATATTATCAGAAAGCGTATCAGTTAACTGCTTGGAATAATTTTTATTGGAAGAAAGAGCAGCTTTTACTGTCATTATCGAAGAGAATAACAATGCAAAGCTAAATAGGATATATAAGCGTTTCATGTGGCTGTGATTTATGATTAAGATACACTTTTTTTTGACAAGAATAAATTTTGTTTCAATTTCCTTTCCATGAAATTAAAAAATACTTTTTGAATAGGCCATTTCCTAATTTATGCTTCTTTTTGTTTTAATTTTTTCACTCTATATCTTATGTTGGACTACATATGTGCGAAAAAATTGAAGCTTTGTTGAGCAGTTAATCTAGGCTTCGCATCTGACGATTTATTTACAAAATTTTCATACAATTCGATCGTGATAATCTTAGCTCCAGCAGGGATTTTATAGGTTTCATCCTTTGTATAATTGTAACCCCGAATATTCGAATTTTCTTTGCCCGCTATCCTTTTGATCTCGACAATATATTTCAGCCTAAGAGTATTCCCCGTTAATTCCTTTTCGATTCGGATTTTCTGTATGTGATTGATATAATGGCTACTAGAGGAAATATTGCCCTGCAGACGGAATTTTAATAAGTTTTCCTCTTTGGATATCATAAAAATCAGGGGATTAAGTCGCTCTGTAATCTCTTTAAACGTGTTAAATTTATGGGAGACGCCGTTTTCAGAAACATCGCTTGTTATTTTTTTTGGCTCCGCATAAATAGGGGAAATCCGGAATTTTTGTTCGTTGGTTTTACAACTCAATAGTGTCAAAAAAGTTGAAACAATCATGATATTTCTCATTGCTTATTTTTAATCAATTTTTCGAATTAAAGTTAGCACAGACTGTCTGATAAGAATATCCCTGATATCGGTGATTTTATTAATCTTTATAAATAAAAATACTAATATATTTAGTTTTTTTATTATCTTTAAGGCGAATAACCAATATTATAGATCTAAATGAATAAAAGAGCTAACACATCGAAGTACATCAGTATGCTTTCTGATTTTGGCTGGAAGCTTTATTTTGGACGAGAAGAACACAAGGAAAATCTAATCAACCTGTTGAATAGCCTGCTTGAGGGAGAGCATGTGGTAGCTGATCTTACATACAGCAATGTAGAGGAGGATGGGGATCAACCGTACGATCGGAAAGTAATCTTTGACCTACGCTGTGTAGGCACTGGTGGCGAGGTTTTTTTGGTGGAAATGCAGCTTCAAAATCAAGATTTCTTTTTTGACCGTGCTGTCAGCTATACTTCTCGGACGATAAGCCGTCTGCCCAAGAAAGGGCGTGCTGGAAATAATTATGAACTTCCACCTGTATATTTTATCGCTGTACTGGGGTTCCCGATAGATTTAGCAAACAGGGAAAAGTATTATTATAGCGCAAAGATCATCGATGAGTTCGATCAGGAAGTCCTTTATCCCAAGCTAAGTTACAAGCTGCTGGTGTTGTCCAACTTTAACAAACCCCTGGCCAAACTAGATACAATCATCGATCAGTGGATGTACCTGATGAAGCACCTCGATGAGTTGGAGGGATTGCCTAAGTATTTGGATAAAAGAATATTCTCCCGTATCTTTGCAATAGGAGAACTGGCAAAGTTAACGCCAGAGGAACAGATGTCATACATATCAAGCTTGGAACAGAAACGTGCCTATAATGCTACGATTGCGTATGCTGAAAAGGAGGGTATGGAAAAAGGTTTTGAAAAGGGTAAGCTGGAAGAGCGCGCCAAAGCCGAAGCGGAGAAACTCAAATCCGCATTAGAACTTAAGAAAATAGGTGTAGCTATAGAGAATATTGCGAAAGCTCTTGGGTTGACTGTGGAGCAGGTCGAAAAACTAAAATAATATTCATTCAAAATACTTTAAAAGCCAGTTCTTTTTAAAAGGGACTGGCTATTATTATTGCAGTATGTTGATTTCGTCTCCAATGCTTGTTCTATTGTGATGCTTGTCGAAAAAAGTGAAATATCGTCTCAAAAATAATGTTAATGACATAGACACTTCACCACTTTTGGCAAACACACTGGTTTGGCCAAGGTATTGAGCTGGACACAATATAAGTTATTGATGCGGTTTGATGCAGAAGAGCAACGGGAGTTTTATATCGCCGCTACCCTCTTCTGTGCAGCTCGGAGATCAAAGTAGTTTGGATCCCATTTTTCATCTTCTCCTAAGCCAAGCCAGGTTCGCATTTCATCATGTTCTTCATGGTGAGTATCTTTCATGACATCCTTTATATTTTGATATCCCCAAGTACTTCCGCAATCTTCGGGTGGGCAAGCACCTTTTCCCTCCAGTAACTCCGCTTTTAATACATGCTTGTCTAGGATGTCTTCGACTACAATTTGGTGTGTCCAGCTATCACCGAAATCATAGATGTAGGTGAACTTTAGCCCTACCTGATTTAAAATGTCTTTCAATATTAACATTTCGGCATCTTCGGTATCTCCTTCGTTCCAATCTTCGTCAATTGGGGCAATCTCAGGATATGATCCAAAACCTTTCGGCGAAAACTGATAAAGGTGATAGTTTTGCCAGCCGAATGCTTCTTGTATCACTTGATGTAAGCGATCAAAGGTGAAGTAATCAGGGACCAATAATTTTCGCCACACTGGAGGTTTAGTTATTCCTTTAATCTGTATTTTTAATTGTAATAGCATATGTATTTATTTTATTCCTCTTCACTAATAAGACAACTCATAATAGCTGTAATTCTTGCAAATCCCCAATATCGCTTCCAGTTTCTCTATTCCATTGCGTGCCAAAATATACATATAATATTTCACTTGCGAGATGTGCGCATGTTCTACTTTGTCTGATTTTTTGACCTCGTGTACAATCTTATTTTTGGCATTATAAAAGTCTATCTTGATGCTGTTGATAAAGTTCTACATTGTCGAATGAAATACTTTGAATAAACAGCAGTTTATATGAAAATTCATAGAAAATTTTGCTGCTGCTTCCAGTTATTTCATTACTGGATTTATTTCGTCGCCGGTTTTTTCAATTTTATTTTTCAAACATAGAATATTTTGTACATTTGTATCGAATAAAATCGAAATAGAAATGGCAGAAACTGTACAACCAAGAGCTCCAAAGACAACTGATAATAATGCGAATCAAACTCATTACTACAAAACATTGGTAGTAGCTATCGCTTTAGGTTTAATAGGCACATTTATCCGTTTTGTACCGGATGTATGTACTGCACTGGGACAACAAACATTCTTGTTCTCCGCGATAGCAAATATCTCATTGATCGTAGGTTCTCTTATCGCATTTAAAACTGTTTTTGGTATTTTGGGATTTGGAAAAAACCGTGACTAACTAAAGTCGTTTAAAATATTGAAAGCCTCAGTTTTGCTGAGGCTTTTTTTGTATTGGCGCGGTAGCTGGCAAATAAAAAAAGGCATCAATTAAACAATTGATGCCTTTTGCTATGATTGATGATAGACTATGCAAATAATGACCATGTACCCCATGGAATACGGGCAAGCATCAGGATTAAGCCGATGATGTAGAAAATCACAACAGTTTGATTTGCTTTTCTGGAATTTTCCATCTTTTTAGCTTTTGAATAACCAATGGTGATCAATACAATGGCAATGATCATTGTCAATGGGTGCTCAATGATTTTTAAACGTAATGTCGGATCTTTCATCACGCTGCCAGAGATCATCGATGGGTACTTCAAAACGAAGTATAAAATCAATCCCACCAATAATTGAATATGCGATACGATAAAACCTAATAAGGCAATTTTACGGTTGTAAGGTTTGTTGCCTAGATAGTTCATTAAGGTGATCACAATAGATATCACCAGGGCTAGCAATAAGACAATTGCTATTGTCGAGTGTAAGTGTAACATAAAAGCTCTCTTTAATTGTTTCCTAAGTTAGCAAAGATAAAAATATAATGAATGTATTTGTTAAAAATCATTGTTCTAGTAGAAATACCTCCGCAATTGGGTTGAACAGGTACATGCGTTTGCTGGTCAGCTCCATGCATTTATAGCGTTTCCGTATTTTCTCGATCCGCTGAAAAGACCGCCCGTTCTTCAATTTAAAAAAATGGCCATCCTCCAATGCTTCTACCGTCAGTGCATTGCTTTTTGCTTTGTCATAAGCTTTTAACGCACGGAATAGATGAAGATCTGTACAGCTTGATGCAGCCGGATTCTCCATATAACTGTGTATTGCGCCGCTTATGTCAGCCGGAAAGATATTTAGTTTTAAAAATGGATCCATTAGCTCCTTAAAATGTTTTTTCCATTCAGTCCCATGTGGTTTGACACGGTGCTGATGCTTGTTCCAAGTCTGTAGATGTGCAAATTCATGTATGGTTGTGATTAGAAAGGAATAGGGATTCAGATCATGATTGACCGAAATACGGTGTGGACTGCCCCTAAAAGGAGCACGGTAATCGCCCAATTTGCTGCTACGGGAACGGGAGATCTTAAACAGGCACGCTGTATGATTGATCCAGTTAGATATGATCGGCGCAGCTTCCTCAGGCATGTATTTTTTAAGGGTAGCACTGTAATCTTGCATGCTGTAAAAATAGTTATTTATTCATGCTTACCTAATAATGACGCGACATTATTTTGTCACAAGCAAACATGTTACTGTCAAAAGATAAGGTTTATATGTTTATAGTCGAAGTAGCTACTTGTCGTATATTGCTCTTGATAAGATCAAATCCTTGTATCAAGGGGGCTAATCTGCGTAATCACTGGTAGATAAAATACCATTGATGATTTTTTAACTGCTAGTTTTTAGCTATTATAATTAGTTTTATTTGGAATTTTGATATTATTTTTAGTATTTAGCAGTGGTGAATTAATTAAAGCACTAGATGTTTAAACCCGAAACAATTTTTTTTGAAACAAAATGCATTGAAAACGTCTGATTTTTAGGTAAATTACCTACTAAAGAAAGGACCATAAAAGATACGATACAATCCGGATGAGGAACGGTTTTCCTCCCAACTGTAATAATAGACCTTTAAGAATATGCTAGATACCTTACATATTAAGAATTACGCCCTGATCAACGAATTGGAAATCCAATTTGATAAAGGGTTGAATATGATTACTGGGGAGACTGGAGCGGGTAAATCCATTATTATGGGAGCACTTTCCCTGATTTTGGGCAATAGGGCAGAGGGAAAACACTTTTTTGATCCGTCTAAAAAATGTGTAATCGAAGGGGAGTTTAATATCGGAGCTTATCAATTAAATAGTTTCTTTGAGCAGAATGACCTTGACTATGCGGATCATACGATTATCCGACGAGAAATAACACCAGATGGTAAATCCCGTGCCTTTGTAAATGATTCTCCGGTTACATTGGTGATACTTAAACAATTGGGAGAGCAATTGATCGATGTGCATTCACAGCATGCGACTTTACAGATCAATACCGAGGAATTCCAGTTTTTGGTAGTCGATAGTGTAGCGGATTCATTTGCATTGAAACAAAGCTACAAGGAGAGTTATGTGTCCTATAAAAAGGCAAAGCGCGAACTTGAGGAGCTGAAAGAAACGGTTAAAAAGGCGGCTTTAGAACTGGATTATTTTCAATTTCAATTTGATGAGCTAGATGGGGCGAAGCTCGTGCCTGACGAACAGGGGACACTTGAGCAGCAACAGCGGCAATTGGAGAATGCCGAGGATATCAAACGGTCCTTAAATGCAGCCTCCCGTCTGTTAGAAAACGAAGATATAGCCGTATTGACACAATTGAAAGATGCTATGTCGCAGATCGAAGGAATATCTTCATTTCTGCCCGAAGCGGCCGATCTTGCTGCACGGGTAAAGAGCACCTTGATCGAATTGAAAGATGTGGCTGCGGAGTTGACTTCGCTCGAAGAGGATACGCACTTGGATGAGGGTACCTTACTGGAGATCAATGAGCGATTGAGCCTACTATATTCGTTGCAGAAAAAACATCATGTCGACTCAGTGGAGGAACTCATTCAATTAAGAGATGACCTGGAAGCAAAACTATTGGCCATCAATTCCTCCGATGAACAGTTGGAGCGTTTGGAAGCAGAGGTTATAGAGAAGCTGAAAGTTGCGCTACATAATGCGAAAGAGCTTTCAAGCGCACGCAGATTAGTATTGGATACAATAGCCGGGGAGGTGCAAAATACGCTGTTGAATGTAGGCATGCCAAATGCGGTACTTCAGATTGTATTAGAGCCACTAAAAGAAGGAGAGATGCGTGAGTCTGGAATAGATACCATTCAGTTCTTATTTTCCGCGAATAAAGGACAGGCTTTGCAATCCATCCATCGTGTGGCTTCGGGCGGAGAGCTTTCCCGTGTGATGTTGGCCATAAAGTCTCTGGTTGCCAAAACTTCGGCTTTACCTACAATTGTTTTTGATGAGATCGATACTGGAATTTCGGGAGAAGTCGCTTTGCGTGTCGGTGAGGTCATGGAAAATTTAGCCACAAATATGCAGGTGATTGCGATTTCTCACTTGCCGCAGATTGCCTCAAAAGGTGCTGCGCATTTTAAAGTATATAAGGAAGATAGGGCTAACCGTACCATATCAAATATCGTCCGACTGGATCAATCCGGTAGGGTAAAAGAGATCGCGCAAATGCTGAGCGGAGCAAATCCAACGGATGCTGCACTGGAACATGCGGAGTTGTTGTTGAAGGGGTAGAATATTAATTGATCGGTCCGCAGGATACCGGGAAATTATCAAAAGGGAATCTTCTGGTAAATTTATTATAAAATTGTTTAGAAATCTCTTCGATTGTTTTTCGAGAACCAAATTGTAAAGGAGGGGAATAAAATAAAACCTCAGAAAATATATTTTCTGAGGTTTTATAATCTAGGCCATTGTCGCTATCAATTCAGATCACTTCTATCTAATGGCATATCTTGTTTTCGAGATTATTACTCGCCGCCATCATCAGCGTCCGTCAATGTTACTTTCATAATCATTTCTTTGGGGACAGGAGGTGTTCCTGTACCTAAGTAATCTGCATAAACAATTACTTTACCGATTGTATAATCAACGCGATAATCGTATGCACCGATTGCTGACGGAATATTTCTAAAGTATTCTTTGTCGTCGTTAAATGAAATGGCTACATTGACATGTCCTGTATCAAAATACTTTTTATCTAATTCCGGAAATGGAATCTGTAATTCGAAAGTGTTTGTTCCACTAACTCTTTTCCAGTCTCCAAAACTGTTATTAGGCACATCAAAGGTGTAACTCACACCTGGTAAATAATTCGAAATATACTCCTTCTTGCAAGAAGAGAATGAAACCAAGGCTGCGGTTCCAATTAAAGCTGCTAATAAAAGTCTTTTCATATCGTTTGTGTTATTTGTGACAGTTTTTTTATTATAGGACGATAAAATAGTGTAAAAGTTTAACGTCAATCTTCTTTACAACAAAAAATGCACCATTATGGTGCATTTTCTGAATTTATTTCGAGTACAGCAAGCGATTATTTCTCCGCTGTATCTTTTGAAGACTTCGGATCTGAACTAGAGACCTCAATATCTTTGGTTTCCGGATTAATGCTCACCGTTAAAACTGAACCGGTTTGGACATTTCCTTTCAGAATTTCTTCTGCAATTGGATCCTCCAGATATTTTTGGATTGCACGTTTTAAAGGACGTGCACCGAAATTGCTGTCATAGCCTTTATCTGCAATGAAACCTTTCGCCTCATCTGTCAAGTTAATGGTATAGCCCAAATCTGAGATTCGTTTAAACAATGACGTCAATTCAATATCAATGATCTTAAAGATATTTTCTTTTGTCAATGAATTGAAAACAATAACGTCATCAATACGGTTTAAAAACTCCGGCGCAAATGCTCTTTTTAGTGCAGTTTCGATTACTCCACGGGAATGCGCATCTGTTTGTTGCGATTTTGCCGCGGTTGTGAAACCAACGCCCTGACCAAATTCTTTCAATTGACGTGCGCCAATGTTGGAGGTCATGATGATAATGGTGTTACGGAAATCTACTTTACGGCCCAAACTGTCGGTCAACTGACCTTCATCCAATACTTGCAACAACAAGTTGAACACATCTGGATGGGCTTTCTCGATTTCATCCAAAAGCACTACAGCATAAGGTTTGCGACGCACCTTCTCAGTCAACTGTCCACCTTCTTCATAACCGACATATCCCGGAGGCGCTCCTACAAGGCGTGATATCGCAAATTTCTCCATGTATTCACTCATGTCAATTTGAATCAGTGCGTCCTCAGTATCAAACATAAACCGCGCAAGCTCTTTCGCTAATTCTGTCTTACCGACACCTGTAGGTCCCAAGAATATAAAGGAACCGATCGGTTTTTTAGGATCTTTCAGTCCGGCACGTGTACGTTGGATGGCTTTTACTAATTTGCCAACAGCGTCATCCTGACCAATAATTCTTCCCTTCATCAATTCACCCATATTCAACAGCTTTTGGCTGTCAGTTTGGCTGACACGTTGTACAGGGATACCGGTCATCATCGCGACAACTTCCGCTACATTTTCTTCGGAAACAGTATATCGCTTAGATTTGGTTTCTTCTTCCCAGGCAATCTTTTCTTTCTCCAATTCCTCGATAAGCTTTTTCTCTGTATCGCGTAACTTGGCAGCTTCTTCATATTTTTGACTGCGCACTACTTTGTTTTTCTCCAATTTGACCTCCTCGATTTTATTTTCGATGTCAATAATGGATTGTGGAACATGGATATTATTTAAGTGTACGCGTGAACCAGCCTCATCCAAAGCGTCAATCGCTTTATCCGGTAGGAACCGATCCGTAATATATCGTGTTGTAAGGGAAACACAGGCTTCGATTGCATCCGGAGTATAGGTCACATTGTGGTGATCCTCATATTTCTCTTTGATGCGATTCAAAATCTCAACAGTCTCATCATGTGTGGCTGGTTCAATCGTCACACGTTGGAAACGACGGTCTAAAGCGCCATCTTTTTCAATATATTGACGATATTCGTCCAGTGTAGTTGCACCGATACATTGTATTTCTCCTCTTGCCAAGGCTGGTTTGAACATATTGGAAGCGTCCAAAGATCCTGAAGCACCGCCAGCACCTACAATGGTATGTATTTCGTCAATAAACAAAATGACATCCGGTGATTTTTCCAGTTCATTCATGACCGCTTTCATGCGCTCTTCAAATTGACCCCGATATTTTGTGCCCGCAACCAATGAAGCCAGGTCTAACGTAACCACACGCTTGTTGAACAAGACACGGGATACTTTGCGTTGCACAATACGTAGTGCCAATCCTTCCGCTATCGCTGATTTACCTACTCCGGGTTCACCGATTAATAACGGATTATTCTTTTTACGACGAGAAAGAATCTGTGATACACGTTCGATTTCTTTTTCACGACCTACAATCGGGTCCAGCCTACCTTCTTCGGCAGCTTTGGTCAGATCTCGGCCAAAGTTGTCCAATACCGGTGTTTTGGATTTGATATCCGAAACCTTTTTAGGTTGGATATATTGATCATCCTCAGCAAAGTCATCATCACCGGTAGGAGAGCCCGGAGCTTCATCCTTGATGGTGGTTTTATTTTGCTCTACTTCGGCTTTGAAGATGTCATAGGTCACATTATATTGCTGTAAAATTTGCGAAGCGATATTATCTTCATCCCGTAAGATAGCCAATAATAGGTGCTCGGTCCCAATAATGTCAGATTTGAAAATCTTCGCTTCCAAATAAGTAATTTTCAGAACTTTTTCAGCTTGTTTAGTTAACGGCATGTTGCCAATAGGTGCACGTGATACAGATGCCCCCTTCACTGCGTCTTCCACAGATTGACGTAGGGCAGTTGTGTCAATGCCTATGTTTTTAAGGATNNCCTATATAATCGTGACGCAATCTCAAAGCTTCCTCTCTACTGTACGATATGACATCCTTTACGCGCGGTGAAAATTTTGCTTCCATTGAATACCTTTCTGTTTTATATTAAGGATATATAAATGTAGTAAATTCTACATTTCAAACCTTAAAATTATTTTAAATAATGTCATCAACAATTAAGCCATGACCATTATACGTCCAAAATGTCAGTATAAAAGATTACATTTGTATGTTAATATAATAAGAGTTTTCCAATTTTTTTAAATTTTATGTCAGACGAGAAGATTATTTTTTCGATGGCGGGTGTCAATAAAATCTATCCGCCTCAAAAACAAGTTCTAAAAAATATCTATTTATCTTTTTTCTATGGTGCCAAAATCGGCGTGATCGGTTTGAACGGATCCGGAAAATCTTCACTATTGAAAATTATTGCGGGTTTGGACAAATCTTATCAGGGCGAAGTCGTGTTTTCTCCGGGTTACTCTGTGGGATATTTGGCACAGGAACCCCAATTGGATCTCGAAAAGACCGTTCTTGAAATTGTACAGGAAGGTGTTGCCGAAATCACGGCAACCTTAAAAGAATACGAAGAAATCAATGAGAAATTCGGCTTGCCTGAGGTCTACGAAAATCCAGATGAGATGGATAAACTGTTGACTAGACAGGGCGAATTGCAAGATAAAATCGACGCAACAAATGCCTGGGAAATTGATTCCAAATTGGAAAGAGCAATGGATGCCTTACGTTGTCCGGAACCTGATGCTAAAATTGCCAATTTGTCAGGTGGTGAGCGCAGACGTGTAGCATTATGTCGCTTATTATTACAGGAACCAGATGTCTTGTTGCTCGACGAGCCGACCAACCACTTGGATGCAGAGTCTATCGACTGGTTAGAGCAACATTTAAAACAATATAAAGGAACTGTCATTGCCGTAACCCACGACCGTTACTTCTTGGATAACGTCGCAGGATGGATATTAGAACTTGATCGTGGTGAGGGAATTCCGTGGAAAGGAAACTATTCTTCGTGGTTAGATCAAAAAGCTAAACGTCTGGCACAAGAAGAAAAGCAGGAAACCAAACGTCAGAAAACTTTGGAGCGTGAGCTGGAATGGGTACGTATGGCTCCAAAGGCTCGTCATGCCAAATCTAAAGCCCGCCTTCATAATTATGAGAAATTGGCTTCTGAGGAAACAAAAGAACGCGAAGAGAAATTGGAATTATTTATTCCGCCGGGACCGCGTTTGGGTAACTCTGTCATCGAGGCAACCGATATCTCCAAAGCTTATGGCGACCGTATTTTATTTGAAAATTTAAGTTTCATGTTGCCTCCAGCGGGTATCGTTGGGATCATCGGACCAAATGGCGCGGGTAAAACAACCTTATTCCGTCTGATCACGGGACAGGAGACGCCGGATACGGGATCGTTCAAAGTAGGAGAGACGGTCAAATTGGGGTATGTCGATCAGATGCACCATGACCTTGATCCTGAAAAATCCGTTTGGGAAAATATCACCGGCGGTAACGATAACATGATCCTGGGCAATCGCTCCGTAAATTCCAGAGCTTATGTATCCAAATTTAACTTTAACGGTGCTGACCAACAAAAGAAAGTAGGTGTGCTTTCCGGTGGAGAACGCAACCGTGTCCATTTGGCGATCACGCTAAAGGAAGGATCAAATGTGCTCCTGCTCGATGAGCCGACCAATGACATTGATGTCAATACATTACGTGCTTTAGAGGAAGGTTTGGAGAATTTTGGTGGTTGTGCTGTGGTTATATCCCATGATAGATGGTTTTTAGATCGTATCTGTACACATATTCTTGCTTTTGAAGGCGATTCTCAGGTTTATTTCTTTGAAGGTAACTATACCGAATATGAGGAAAACCGTAAAAAACGTTTGGGCGATGTAACTCCACATCGCATTAAATACAAAAAATTGGTGAAATAAAAATGATCATGGAAGGCGGAAGGCTTTTGGCGGCCATAATAGACCATGCAATTGATGGAATTATTACCATAGACAACAGGGGGAATGTCGAAAGCATTAACCCTGCTGCCTTAGAATTGTTTGGATATAACGCTGAAGAAGTAATAGGACATAATGTGTCAATGTTAATGCCTGAGCCCGATCGGGGTAATCATGATAACTATATTCATAATTATCAAACCACCGGCCATAAAAAAATTATAGGGATCGGACGCGAGGTGATGGGGCTAAAGAAGAGCGGAAAGACATTTCCGTTTCGCTTGGCTGTGAGTGAAGTCTGGCTTAAAGACAAAAATATTTTTACAGGATTTATCCATGATCTCTCACGTGAAAAGGCAGCAGAAGATATGCTAAAACAGCATGCTGCCGAATTGGAACATAAAGTCAGTGAAAGGACACGTGATTTGATATCGCTGGTTTCCGAACTGGAAAAAGCAAAGGCAGAAGTTTCCAAATCTCTGGAAAAAGAAATCGAACTTAACCAGCTTAAATCCCGATTCGTCTCCATGGCGTCACATGAGTTCCGCACACCGCTGAGTTCTGTCCAATTGTCTGCTTCTCTCATTGAAAAATATGCGGACCGTCCCGATGATAAGGCCAGTATTATCAAACATACCAACAAGATCAAAGGGGCAGTGCAGCTTCTCACCAGTATATTGAATGATTTTCTCTCACTGGAAAAATTAGAAGCGGGAATTGTGGTCATGAACAAACAGTATATTAATCTGGTTGAACTGGCGGAAGAAATCACCGAGGAGATGCAATTGATCTGTAAGAAAAATCAGCATATTGTCTACCAACATACGGGGGAAATAGGACATTTTTCGCTGGATCCGAACTTGTTAAAAAATGCGCTGGTGAATTTGATTTCCAACGCCATCAAATATTCGGGTGAAGATACTTTAATAGAATTTACAACCTGTATTGATGATAAGGGCTGCTCGATCTCCGTTAAGGATAATGGTATAGGTATTCCTAAAGAGGATCAGGTGCATTTGTTCGAACCGTTTTTCAGAGCACATAACACCGGAAATATTCCGGGGACTGGACTGGGCTTAAATATCGTAAAAAGGTATATCGAGCTTATGGAGGGTAAAATGGAATTTGTTTCGGAAGTGCATAAGGGAACATCATTTAAAGTCAGTTTTGATAAGATTTAAATTCTATCTGAATTGATGGTGGAGCGATAGGCTTGTCGATCATAAATGGAAAGGATTTGTGTATTCAAATGACTATAAATACGAAAGAAGAACTGAGTGTAAAAAGTTAATTGAAAGCAATGACAATAGACACTCATCAATAATTATTGAGACATGAACAATAAAAAGACTATTCTAATCATTGAGGATAATATTGACATTAGAGAGGGGACAACCGAGATTTTAGAGTTGACAGGACGGTATGAGGTGATTACAGCTGAGAATGGTCGGGTGGGAGTTGATTTGGCTACTCGACATATTCCTGATTTGATTCTCTGTGATATCATGATGCCAGAATTGGATGGTTATGGTGTACTATTTATGCTGAGCAAGATAGAAAGTACTGCAAAAATTCCTTTTATTTTTCTGACCGCAAAGGCCGAACGTGCAGATATGCGTAAGGCAATGGAGATGGGGGCGGATGATTACCTGACCAAACCTTTTGATGATGTGGAACTGATGAACGCAATTGAGGTTCGTCTGAAAAAGCATGAGCAGTTATCCGCAGATTCGGGTGAGGAGTATGATTTGAACCTGAGTGAAGAGGAACAAGTTTTATTGCTACAAGAATTGCTCGCCAATTCACGTGTGAAAACGGTAAAAAAGAAACAGTCAATCTTTGAGAAAGACGATTCACCTACGTATGTTTATTATGTCAAATCGGGGCAGATTCGTAGCTTTAAGTTGTACAAAGATGGGCGGGAACTATCGACAGGGATTTATATAGAAGGGAATTATTTTGGCTATGCTTCTGTACTGTTGAATGAAAACTATGAAGATTATGCGGAAGCTGTTGAAGCCAGCGAAGTTATTTTAATCCCAAAAGACGCCTTTTTGGAGCTCCTATGGAAAAAACCTGCTATAGCTAGCAAATTTATTAAATTACTTTCGGTGGACCTTCGTGAAAAAGAAGAGCAATTGTTGGGCTTCGCATACCATTCTGTCCGCAAACGTGTGGCCAATGCACTGATCAGTGTAGCCGAAAAAAACGGAATCAATATCAATGAGGTCAATGCCTGTACAATTGATATTACCAGAGATGGAATTGCTTCGATAGCAGGTACGGCAAATGAAACAGTTTCACGTATGCTTTCTGATTTTAAAGAGGAAAAGCTGATCTCGAAGGAAAAAGGAAAGATTTACATCAATTCGATCAAAAATCTAAGGGATGTAAAACAATAACAGAAATAAATTGAATAGTCAGTGCGCTTTGCGCTTGCGATACCAAATATCTACAAAAGGGCCTGTNNAAAAAGAGTTTTGGGCATTGGCCAATGCAAAACAGCATGACCTCACCTTGATTTCAAATGGATTAAATCTCGAAACGCAAAATTATGCGCGCGGAAAGGATGCGGTTGTCATCTCTGGGGGAGATATTTTGGATGATAAAATGCTACTTAATTTAAAAAAATTAGGAATTAGTAAGATCATGACAAGAAGTAAGCATACATCGCATATTGATTTGGTCAAAGCGGGTGATTTGAGAATTCAGATTGCCAATGCACCTTTTGAGGATCAAAGCCCAAAAGGACTGGCAGAACAGACTGTTCGGAATCTCAATCTTTGGGGAATGGAAAAATGCGTCGGTAAAGCGTGCTGTTGTTTGAATGACTGCGCAAAAAAATAACTTTCAAAATGAGTACACAGGAAAAATCTATGGAGGAATTGGTGCAGAAATACAATGTCGCGGCGCCACGGTATACCAGTTATCCGACAGTTCCATTTTGGGACGAGCGAACATTTTCTACCGAAGCTTGGAAGGATCAAGTATACCGTACTTTCCAGCAGTCAAAAGATAAGGGACTGAGCCTATATATCCACCTGCCCTTTTGCGAAAGTCTATGCACATACTGTGGTTGTAATACACGTATCACAAAAAATCATCAGGTTGAGCTGCCTTATATTACGGCGCTCCTGAAGGAGTGGGAGATGTATCGGGCTGTTTTCAAAAGGGAGAAACTGCTCGTCTCAGAAATACATCTGGGCGGCGGCACACCAACTTTTTTTCAGCCGGAAAACTTAAAATTCTTGATTGAGGGGATTCTGAAAGATGTCGATGTCACAGCAGATCGTTCTTTTTCATTTGAGGCACATCCCGCGAATACCAAAACAGAACACTTACAGATTCTTTTCGACCTCGGCTTCCGTCGTCTCAGCTTAGGGATACAGGATTTTGATCCATTGGTGCAGTTTATGATCAATAGACAGCAGACCTTTGAAGAAGTTGAAGAAGTGATGCTGAATGCAAGAAAGATCGGTTTTGATTCCATTAATTTCGACTTGATTTATGGCTTGCCTAAGCAGACTGAAGCATCTGTGCAGGATACCATTGAAAAATGCATGCTACTGAAGCCAGATCGTATATCTTTTTATAGTTATGCCCATGTTCCTTGGTTGAAGCCGGGACAGCGGCATTATACCGAGGCGGATCTGCCGAAGGGTACTGCTAAATTAGCACTTTATAATCTCGGGAAAAAGCTGATCCTGGCACAGGGATACGCAGATATCGGTATGGACCATTTTTCGAAAAAAGACGATGAACTCTATTTGGCTTTTCAGGAGGAACGCTTGCACCGTAATTTTATGGGTTATGCGGATCGGTTTAACCCTTTATTGATTGGTCTTGGTGTGTCTTCAATCAGTGATGCTTGGGCTGGTTTCGCACAAAATGTGAAAACAGTTGAGGAATATCATAAGCTGATCGCATCGGGTGTGTTGCCCGTAGTAAAAGGACATATTCTTAATGTGGAAGATCTAGTCATAAGACGCTATATCCTCGATATGATGTGTAAAGGTAAAGTGCAATTGGATCCTACATCGGATTTAACCGAACAGATTAAGGAGGAATTGTCCATATTGGTCCAGGACGGCTTGGTTAGCATAGCGGGTGAGCTGATTCAATGCACAGCCGTGGGGCGTTCATTTCTACGGAATATTTGTATGGCTTTTGATCAGCGTTTTTTGAAGCTGCGTACAAAAAAGCAATTATTTAGTGAAGCAATTTAACAGGGATATGCCGGCAATAAAGGAAGAAGTACAACGAATCGAAAAATGTTTCCACTGTGGAGACAAAATCGAAGAAACGGGTTACCGTCTCGATGATCATGATTTTTGCTGCCTCGGATGCCAAACAGTATATCAGGTTTTGCAGGATGGGGGGATGCAACAGTACTACCGCTATAATCAGCATCCGGGGAAATCCAATAAAGAAAAACAAGCGGATTTTTCGTACTTGGATGAACCACAGATTGCTGCTAAATTAGTTGATTTTAAGGATGATAAAATGACTATCATTACTTTTTATATTCCCGCTATTCATTGTAGCTCATGTATTTGGCTATTGGAAAACCTCTATAAGCTAAATCCAAATGTGCTGCAGTCCCGTGTGGACTTTATGAAAAAACAGGCCAGTATTACCTTTAATCATACGTTACTTCCTCTGAAAGATTTAGTTTACCTCTTAGTGAACATTGGCTATGATCCAAAAATTACTTTGCAGGATGTCGTTAAAGAGGGGAATATGAATAACCTGAATCCCTTGGTTGCTAAGATTGCAGTAGCTGGATTCTGTTTTGGAAATTCGATGNNTATTTAGTTTCCCGGACTACTTCGGCATGGGGGCATTTGAAAAGCAGTATGCGAATTTTTTCGGTTATATCAATTTAGCTTTTGGGTTGCCGGTTTTGTTGTATTGTGCTTCAGACTACTTTAAGTCTGCCTATGTCAGTTTGAAACAAAAAAGATTAAACCTGGATGTTCCGTTGGCCTTGGGAATATTGGTTCTGTTTCTACGTTCGGCCTATGAGGTGATGACCCAGACAGGAGCCGGTTTTACAGATACTTTGTGTAGTTTGGTGTTCTTTATTCTGATCGGAAAATGGGTACAGCAGCGCACTTATTACCACATTTCTTTTGAAAGGGATTATCGGAGCTATTTCCCCGTTGCGGTAACCGTGCTTACTGAAAATGGGGACAAGCCCGTACAATTGGCAGATATTCGTACCGGCGACCGTATCCTCGTACGCAACAATGAGATTATTCCGGCAGACGCCATATTATTAAAAGGCGATGCAGCAATTGACTTTAGTTTTGTAACCGGCGAATCAAGTCCTGTGAGTAAAACCTTAGGGGAAATTATTTATGCTGGGGGACGTCAGACAGGGGAAGCAATCGAACTGGAGGTCATAAAGCCGATTTCACAGTCGTATCTGACCAAATTATGGAATAATGANNATTTTACTGTTGTTTTATTGGCGATCGCCTTCTTTGCAGCGCTTTATTGGGCTATGAATGGAAGTGCCAATCGGGCCTGGGGAGCTTTTACGGCAGTGCTGATTATTGCGTGCCCTTGCGCATTGGCGTTGAGCTCTCCATTCACCCTATCTGCGGCATTAAGTATTTTCGATCGAAATAAATTTTATGTTAAAAATACCGCTGCAATCGAACAGATGGCCACAATAGATACACTCGTTTTCGACAAAACAGGGACTATTTCTTCGCCCAAAGCAACTTCTATTTATTTTGAGGGATCACTTACAACGAATGAAAAAAAGCTGCTCAATGCAACATGTCGAAATTCTAGTCATCCGTTAAGCCGTGAGATCGTGAAATGGCTGAATGTGTCATCGGATATTCCGGTGACAAACTTCAAAGAGTTTCCCGGAAAAGGAATGACGGCCGAGTTTGCAGGGCAGGTGGTTAAGATCGGTAGCGCCAATTTTTTGAATATAGGAAACATCAAGACCGACGGGTCCGTCGTATTCGTACGCATCGGTGATGAACTGAAAGGATATTTTACCATGGAACAGGCATGGAGAACTGGCTTGTCGGCATTGATCGAAGATTTCAAACCTCGTTACGACCTGCATCTGATATCGGGAGATAATGACCGGCGTCTGGATGCACTAAAATTGATTTTTCCCTCAGCGGCCTGCTTGATGTTTAACCAGTCGCCAATGGAAAAACTGGAGCGCATTCAGAAATTTCAGCAGGAAGGAAAACATGTCTGTATGATCGGTGATGGATTGAATGACGCCGGAGCATTGCGTAAAGCTGATTTGGGAATTGCAGTAAGTGATGATATCAATAACTTTTCGCCTGGATGTGATGCTATTCTTGATGGTGAGTCATTTTCAAAATTATCCGATTTCTTTGCTTTCAGCAAAGATGCTGTAAAGGTAATCCATATGAGCTTTGGGATATCCTTGCTCTATAATATAATCGGGCTGAGTTTTGCCATTCAGGGGATTATGTCGCCTTTATTTGCCGCAATCTTGATGCCGATAAGTACTGTTACGATCATCTCTTTTACCAGCTTAATGACAAGATGGTATGCAAAACGTCATAAACTATAATGTTATGGAAATCATGTACATTCTAATCGGTTGTAGTGTCCTATTGGCATTGGTGTTTTTATGCGCTTTTTTCTGGGCGAATAAATCGGGTCAGCACGACGATACTTATACCCCTTCGGTAAGAATTCTGTTTGATGATGAAATAACAGAAGAAGAGGGAAAATAGATTAGTGTTAACTAAAACGTTATCGTAATTNNCATTTTCATTAAAAGATAAGGTTGTCGTTATCACAGGAGGTACGGGAATTCTAGGTGAGGCATTTGTGGAAGCACTGGCTGAAGCAGAGGCCAAAGTTGCTATTCTTGGACGTAACCAGCAGATCGGTGCTGAGCGTGTGCAGCAGGTGGAATCCCTTGGCGGGGAGGCCATGTTCGTAGAAGTAGATATCATGGACGAACAGGATATCAGCAGAGCAAAGGATGAAATCCTCGATAAATGGGGGCGAATAGACGGTCTGGTGAATGCTGTAGGCGGAAATATCCCAGGTGCAACAATAGGAGCTGATCAAGATCTGTTTGCAAGTAATATTCAGGATACCATCAAAGCGATCGAGCTGAACCTTTATGGAACAATTATTCCTACACATATTATTGGCCGTGTAATAGCAGAAAGCGGAAAGGGAGTAATCGTAAATATTTCCTCCCTGACTGCGAGCAGGCCCTTCACAAGGGTATTAGGATATACGGTGGCTAAACACGGTATTGATGGCTATACAAAGTGGATGGCAACGGAACTTGCGCAGCGTTACGGTGACCAAGTTCGCGTCAATGCAATTGCTCCGGGTGTCTTCCTGACCAAACAAAACAAAAATCTATTAATAAACTCCGACGGTAGCTATAGTGAAAGAACCAAGCGGATACTCAGCGGAACACCTTATAATCGTTTGGGAGATCCGCGGGAATTGAAAGGGACTTTGATCTATTTGTTGAGTGATGCCTCAGCATTTGTAACTGGAGAGACGGTTTTTGTGGATGGTGGCTTTAATGCATGGTGTGGCGTTTAACGAAATTTTGAGATGAATAAATTAGAACAAACATGGCGTTGGTATGGTCCCAACGATCCGGTATCCTTACAGGATGTTAAACAGGCTGGTGCAACGGGTATCGTGACGGCACTACATCATATTCCCCATGGGGAAGTTTGGCCTCTGGCCGATATTCAGGAACGAAAACGTATTATTGAAGATGCGGGCTTAGTTTGGTCGGTAGTGGAGAGCGTGACGGTTCATGAAGAAATTAAAACAAAAGGACCGAAAGTTGATGAGTATATCGCTAAGTATAACCAGACATTGGCCAACCTCGCCCAGTGTGGTATTAAAACCATCTGCTATAATTTTATGCCGGTGCTGG
>NZ_DLJD01000028.1:0-2316 GCF_002484085.1 Sphingobacterium sp. UBA7625 | reverse complement strand
AGCATTGATACCTATAAACATATTGGAAGGGATGGCTTGCGTAGAAATCTGGTCTACTTTTTAAACGGAATTTCTGCCGTATGCGAAGCCAATGGCATCCATATGACCATCCATCCGGACGATCCGCCATATCCGATTCTGGGTTTGCCTCGTATAGCGAGCAATGGAGAGGATTTAAACTATATATTGAACGAAGTACCTCAACAATTCAATGGTATTTGTTTTTGTACTGGTTCTTTAGGGGCCAGCCAGACCAATGATTTACCGGCGATATTAGAGCAGGTGAAGTCGCGGGTAAACTTTGTCCATTTGCGGAATGTTAAGAAAGATACCATTGGTAGTTTCTATGAAGCAGACCATCTGGATGGGGATGTGAATATGTATAAGATTATGCAAATTTTAGTCGCGGAGAACCAATTGAGATCTACAGCAATACCTTTTAGACCGGATCATGGACATCAGATGCTGGATGATCTTCATAAAGTGACAAATCCCGGCTATTCTGCTATCGGTCGCTTAAGAGGTTTAGCCGAATTACGGGGATTGGAATATGGAATTGCCGGTGAGTAACCTATGATAATAATCATGGTAATTAATTTTGTCGGTGATAAGATCATAATATAAAAAAATACAGTCAGGAGATAATAGCATTAGCGATATTTTCCGACTGTATTTTTTTCTTTTCCCTCAACGTAAAAGGGAAGGGTTATAACGAAGATTTTCTTACAATAAGTTGTGTCGGAAGTTCAATGGTTTCAAATTCGTGAATTGGTCTTGTCTGATTGATGGTGTCAATCAATTTTTTGGTTGCTATTTCTCCAATTTCAGTTGCGGGTTGCACGACTGTTGACAATGCAGGATTTAATGACGCTGCGATTTGGGTATTGGAAAATCCAATGACAGCGACTTGAGCCGGAACTTCTATCTGAAGTTCTGCCAGAATTCCCAGTGTTCTTGTTGTGATAATATCCGTTGCACCAAAAATTGCATCGATATTTTTGTAATCAAGATATTCCTTGATGATAATTTCTTTTATTGTATTGTCCAAATCAACCACGCTGTTAAAACTACATTCAATGTAGTGATTTTCATTAAAAGGGATGCCTGCATCGGAGAGGGCGGCTTTGAAACCATTTAAACGTTCGACTGCAACCCCTAGGTTTTTCCCCGTAATATGTAATATATTTCGTTTTCCTTGTTGAATTAGATGCTGGGTAGCATTGTATGCTCCCTGGAAGTTATTGACCCCTACCTTGAATGTATCCAATTTGTGGTTGATGCGGTCGAAGATGACAACGGGTATTTTAGCTTTAATAAGATCTTTAAGTTCTTCAATATTTGATCCAGACGATACGGGAGCGATCATTAGCCCGTCTATACCACGCATTCTTAATACGTCTATACAATTTTTTTCGATACGTTCATCCTCCCTGCTTTGCATGAATATAATATCGTAGATTGTTTGTTGGGAGGCGATCTGGATTCCATCGAGAATCTGTGACACGAAGGTATTGCTGATATTGGAAACAATAACTCCAATGGTATTTGATTTTCCAATTTTTAAACTCCTTGCTAATTTATTGGGATGGAAATTATGTTTCTTGGCATAATCCTGAACCAATTTTTTCGTTGCTTCACTGATTTCGTAGCTGTCTGATAGCGCTTTGGAAACGGTGGAAACAGAAATGTTGAGTTCTAAAGCTATATCTTTCAGGGTAGTTCNNGATAAATCTACATAAAAAAATATACAAACAAACTTTTTTTGATAATTATCCAAGATTTATGTTGTAACAATAATGTAGTCCGCTTTATAGCATTTTTATGTTTAACAAGTGCAATTTTTGAGTGTTTTTACTTCAAAAAACTACGTTTCTATCCAATGCCTTGGTGTTTGATCTATTTTGGTGTTCTTTCGGCGCCGATTCGAGATCCCCTTGGGATCCCCTTGGGATGGGCTCGGGCTTAAAGGAGTAGGAGCGCAGATGTTAGCATGGTTCAACTGGGCTGCTACTGCTGTTCTAGCGAGTTAGGCTCGGATTCACTACGGATATATGCCACCACTAGCCTCATAGTCTAGTCATTAGCAAGACTGGTTTATACCTAACCCATCTCTATTATTTACCTATACAAACAGCAGACAATGAGGGAAAAGGTAGGTAAACGTAGAGAAAAGCAGGGAAGATAGCAAGAAGGTAAGAAAAAATCCCCGGAAAAAGGATGTTTTTGGCTGCAGAGATACCTGGTCTGGTATTTTTTAAAGATAAGTCCAATATTAAAGTAGTAGTAACCTACTATTAGGTTAGGATTTAGTTAGGT
>NZ_DLJD01000007.1:10952-12173 GCF_002484085.1 Sphingobacterium sp. UBA7625 | reverse complement strand
CAAATATTAACGATAGTTTCTGCAGTTTCTTCGAAGATGGGCTTTACATTCGTAACATGCATATTGCCGAATATTCCATGGGTTCATTTTACAACCATGAAGCAAAACGCGACCGCCAGCTTCTGCTGACAAAAAAAGAACTTAAGAAATTAAAAGAAAAAGGTGAAGAACGGGGTTTTACAATTGTTCCATTGCGCATATTTATCAGCTCACGTGGTTTTGCAAAAGTTGAAATTGCCCTTGCACAAGGTAAAAAAGACTTCGATAAACGGGAAAATATAAAGGAAAGAGATGTCAAACGTGAGCTTGACCGCGTTATGAAATTCTAACTTTGCCATTGCGCCAGGACAAATGTTCCTGGCGTGATGCCTACCCTATTTTTAAACAGCCGGACAAAATAATTGACATCATTGAATCCTGCCCCAAAACAGGACTCCTTAACATTACGGGTCAAGAGTAACAACTGCTTAGCTTTATGAATACGCTGCTGAATCACATATTCCATCGGGCTAAGCCCAAGTTCCCGATTGAACATCCTGGTCAAACTGGCCTTGCTCATGTGCGCGGCCTTCTCCAATAGGTCTATCGATATCTTCTCGGTAATATTCCTACGGATAAACTCCTGTAAATGAACAAGTACCTTATTAGGCGATTTCCCCACCTTCAACGCCATAAGAGACTGCGACTGCAGCAATCGAATCGTAAGCTCCTTAAACGTCAGATCCGCCAAAACATCTTTAAGCGGATTCTCGCTTATAATAATCTGAAATAATTTATTAACCAATTCGGCCAGTTCGTTGGAATTATAAAGATGAAAAAGTTCCGGATCAATATGCCAGCGGTCCAACTGTTCCTTTGGATAAAATTCATTTAAATAATCCAATACAGCTTCTATTTTCTCTTTCCGGATAGTGAGCGCCGAACACTGTGTAGGCTGCTCCAGTGTAGCTTCCGGAAAATCAATATGCATACCGACCATGGCTGGCAATACGATCATCTGTCCGGGTAGATAGTCAAAAGCTTTCATATGATCCAGGTGCATAATTTTCTTCCCTTGAATCATATTGATCATGACCAGGTCATCAAACCGCAGGGGCACATATTCAGACACACGATATGTCTCATATATATTCAGTTCCAGGCTATCCAATGTAAATGCGCGGCGGTTTTCCACCAGCGTACTGAGTTCTCTTCCCTGAGAAAATGGCAATGTATGAATCA
>NZ_DLJD01000007.1:2827-10883 GCF_002484085.1 Sphingobacterium sp. UBA7625 | reverse complement strand
GACCATCGTTCAAAGAACGATACGACAATTACATTGGCGGCAAATTTGTTGCCCCGATCCAGGGAAAATATTTTGACAACATCTCACCGGTGGATGGTAAAGTATATACCCAGGTCGCGCATTCAACGAAAGAAGATCTCGATCTGGCAGTTGACACGGCATCCAAAGCCTTTGAGACCTGGGGAAAAACATCGGCAACCGAACGCAGCATTATTCTCAACAAAATTGCAGACCGCATCGAGGCTAATCTAGAATATATTGCAGCAGTAGAAACCATAGATAATGGAAAAGCGGTACGTGAAACGCTAAATGCAGATATCCCGCTTGCCATTGATCATTTTAGATACTTTGCGGGAGTAATCCGCGCCGAAGAGGGATCAATAACCGAATTAGACAGCAATACCGTTTCCCTGATTGTGCACGAACCGATAGGCGTTATTGCACAGATCATTCCATGGAACTTCCCAATTTTAATGGCGGTATGGAAACTTGCTCCAGCTCTTGCTGCCGGAAATACCGTTGTTTTAAAACCGGCAGAAAGTACACCGGCATCAATTCTGGTCCTCATGGAAATTATTGGCGACCTGATACCTGCCGGTGTGGTAAATATTGTCAATGGTTTTGGTTCCGAACTGGGCAGGGCCTTGGTAACAAATCCAAAAGTTGCGAAGGCAGCCTTTACAGGTTCCACCGCAACGGGCCGGTTGGTCATGCAATACGCTACAGAAAATATTATCCCCGTAACACTGGAATTGGGTGGAAAATCCCCAAACATATTCTTCAGCTCTGTCATGGATGCTGACGATGCATTCTTGGACAAAGCGATCGAAGGTGCTGTTTTATTTGCCCTTAATCAGGGAGAAATATGCACATGTCCCTCGCGCTTATTGATCCAGGAGGATATCTACGATAAGTTTATTGCACGTGTCATTGATCGGGTCAATCAGATCAAAGTTGGTGATCCATTGGATCCGACAACAATGATGGGCGCCCAAGCTTCCAAAATTCAAAAAGACAAAATCATGTCTTATATCACACTGGGTAAACAAGAAGGAGCCGAAGTGCTAACCGGCGGAGACGAAAATAATGTCGGTGCAGGTTTTGAAGAAGGTTACTACATCAAACCAACGCTATTCAAGGGAAATAATAAGATGCGTATTTTCCAGGAGGAAATTTTTGGTCCGGTCCTGGCTGTTACAACGTTCAAAGATGAGCAAGAGGCTATTGCCCTTGCCAACGACACCATGTATGGTCTCGGCGCCGGTGTATGGACCAGAGATGCACATCAGCTTTATCAAGTTCCACGCGCCATCCAGGCAGGCCGTGTTTGGGTTAATCAATATCACTCTTATCCAGCTGGCGCTCCATTCGGAGGATACAAACAATCCGGAATTGGTAGAGAAAATCACAAGATGATGCTTGCCCATTATCGTCAGGCAAAAAATATGTTAATTTCATACAGCAAGGAAAAACTAGGGTTCTTTTAACAATGACCAACAGAATAGATAGTACGGACAAAGCCAAGGAACTCATTCATACACTTGAAGCACAACACGGTCCATTGATGTTTTATCAGGCAGGTGGCTGCTGTGAAGGTACTCAACCTCAATGTTTCGAAAAAGGGGGGTATTTTCCGCGGATGAATGATGCCATGATCGGATTGGTTGAGGGATATGAGTTTTGGGTAGACCGGGATTTGTTTGAGTACTGGAAACATGCCCACTTCACCCTTGATGTGCTGGAAGGTTTCGGCCCCGGTGGTTTTTCGTTGGAAACACCGCTAGGAAAAACCTTTAAAGTACATTATCGGCTCTTTACCGAAGAAGAATTAAAAGAACTTAGTCCGGTCAAACGTAGTGAATAAACACAAAAACGGGTGGAGTAATCCACCCGTTTTTAAATCTTTGCCATCGCAACCAAAAGTATCCCAGTTAAATTAGGAAGATCATTCTATATCTAGCCCCTCTAAGACAGGAATTGGCTGCTTATTTTCATCCAAAGCAACAAAGGTAAAAACACCTTCTATGGCCAGTTCGCGTCCTTCTTTATACATATGTTCCAAAAATATTTCAACTTTCACCTTGAGACTGGTACGTCCGACGTTTTGGACACGTGCGATCGCTTCAATAATACTTCCCGAAGGAATTGCCTTATTGAAATCAATACGGTCAGTGGATACAGTTACTAAAGTTTTGCGGCAGAATCTCGTAGCCGCCATGAAAGACACTTCATCCATAATGGACATCGCCTTACCGCCGAATAAGGTATCGTGATGATTTGTCAGAAAAGGAAATACTGTTGTACATACATGCGTTTCCGATAAATCAATACGTTCTTGTAAAGTCATTTATTGTTTTAATTTTGTGGATTTAAGAGGACACAAATGTAGCGCTATCCCAAAACAATTGAGTCATTTTTATCCAATATTTTCTTCGATATCCACCCCTATACCCTTTAGTAACAACGAGGCATTGAAGATCTTACACTCTCCGGTCTTCAATTTATAGTCAAACAGCATCTGCCCCTCGTCCACCTGAATGTCAAAATGATAATTTTTGATTTCTCCCGGAAACTCCTGCTCCAAACTGGACAGTTGCAGATCATGTGTAGCCACCATACCTTTCCCCTCCAAGCGGACTAATTTTTTGATAATCGCACGGGATCCCAAATACTTGTCCACCGAATTTGTACCACGTAGCATTTCATCAATCAGGAAGAAACTATCCGTATAGGAAGCGACTGTATCTAATATAAATTTCATTCGATTGAGCTCTGCCTTGAAGGTAGAGGTACTTTCATTCAGGTTATCCCGGATACGCATATAGGATATAAGCTTATAAATCGGCAGCCGAAATGTTGTAGCGGCAACGCTGGCTCCGGCATAGGCCAGAACGGCATTTATTCCAATTGTCCGCAAGAACGTACTTTTCCCCGCCATATTGGATCCGGTGACCAATGCAACCCGATGATCCATACTTGTATAATCATTGGCAACAACCTGTTCGCTCGGAATCAGCGGATGGAAAACGCCATGTGCTTCTATCTTATCTTCGTTAGGACGGTTTAAAATGACCGGGTAAATATAAGTTGGGTGGTTTCTTTTCCAGATGGCCAGACTATTCACGGCCTCTACTTTTGCCAGGGTATCAAATGAATTCAAAATTTCCTGTTCATACTTATTTTTCCAATCTATAATCGCCAATACCTGTCTAAAATCCCAAAGCAAAAAAAGATTCAGAAACAGACCAACGAATACATTATTTCGCGCATCCAGATTATTGATCAGTTTGGCGAGTTTTTTAAACGCTCTTGAAATAGGTTCAGCATGATTGCCTTGCTTTAATTCATTCGCCATTTCCTGTAGAGATGCAGACTTCCATGAATGGCTTTCAATAGCCTGTATGGCATCGGCATAGGATTCCAGCATTCCGCCTATCTTATCTATTCTTGAGGAGAATAAACTTATGTTACCTGCTTTGGCAAAAGCCCAAAGCACATGAAACAGGCCCAATATAGTGGCGACAGCCGCAAATTTGGGGATAAAAAAACTACCAATGAGCGCCACCGCAAATAAAGCCGGGCCAACCTTGACATACATGCGCATGAAGGCGTTTCCAAAGTTAAAATTTCGATCTTGAAAATAATTGGATAAAAAAGCTTTAATATCCAGCTTATGATTTAGGTTTGCCAGCAGTTTTGCCTGAAAATCCCATATCCNNATATCCATTCCGATTCATTTTCCAATTCTTTCGAGGCTTCCTGATTGCGCCAGATCTGCTCCTTATCCAAAGGAGCACTGAACCAAGATGCCAGAAGGTCAATACCCTGCTTCGTTGTCGAGCGGTTCAATTGGGCAAATAAAGAATGGGATCCAAATACATCCATATCCGAACCGTAAGGATGGTTGCCATCTTCAAATTGCTCTCCATGGGCATACATGTTCGCTTTCCCTTCAGCTACGGTCTGTTCGTTGGAAAGCACCTTTAAATAGGCTTCAAAATAATTTTTCTGAAGTTCCAGTTGACTTTGCCGGCGCACCAAATACGCAAAAAGGAATAACAAGGCAAAGAAACAAAAGAACACCAGAGGTAGACTTTCCAACTGAAAAGTATAAAACAACAGCGCTCCACCGCCAAGAATAACGAATAGCCGTATGAAGCTCAAGGTATTCACCTGCTTATTTAATTTTAAGAGCGTTGACGCAATTTCTTGATGCTTTTGCGCATATAATGTAGCGATTGAATTCATCCCTAAATAATTTTTTATTCCATCAATCATTCAACTACCAGGCCTGGTCCCCCACCAAAGGCACAAAACGAAAGGTATCTAATTCTATTCGATCAAAATCATTTTCCCCCACACGAATTATTGTTACCATCTTCTGAGACTTCTCGTCCCCCACCGGAATAACGAAAATCCCCCCTATTTTCAGCTGTTTCAGCATGATTTCAGGCACAAATGGAGCTCCTGCAGTTACAATGATTTTATCATAAGGGGCATGCTCTACAATACCTTTGGAACCATCACCTAAAAAGAAATTTGCCTTATAGCCCATATAGGGCAGCACCTGAATTGTCCGTTGATAAAGATTTTCCTGACGTTCTATGGTATACACCTCAGCGCCAAGTTCAAGCAGAATACAGGTTTGATAGCCTGATCCAGTTCCTATTTCCAGCACCTTATCTCCCCTTTTCACGTGGAGCAATTCTGATTGATAAGCGACAGTATAGGGTTGTGAGATCGTCTGTCCGTCGCCGATAGGAAAAGCAATATCCCGATAAGCCTGATTCCAAAAGGTTTCATCAAAAAAGAAATGGCGCGGTACCTTTCCAATGGCTTCCAATACTTTTTGATCTTCAATACCTCTTCCTTTTAGATGCTCGACCAATTTCTTGCGTGCACCTCTTTCCCGATAATTATCAATAAACTTATACGCCATGATGTTTCAAATTTACTTTTAAAAAGGGATATTTAGCCGAACTATTCACAAATCATTTAGCGTCAAGCCAATACATGGTACTGAATACCGTACGTAGAACAAAGCTGCGCTACTTAAAAAAGACCTAATCCAAACAGCAACAGCAAGTTAAAAACAATTAAATTGCACTAGTTTCAGAATATTGATGACATAAGTCTGCCGGATAAGCGTACAAGAGCTACGGTCTTAATAGGGATCGACATCGACCTGGACACGAACACCAGTATTGGTCTTATCAAGCTCAAAATCCAATAAAACGGATCGGATCAACTCCTTTACCTTGGCAATACTGATATTTGTCCGTTCAATCTTGAGAGTAATGGTCTGAATAAAATTATTCCGCACGCGGGAGACCAGTGGCGGTTCGGGGCCTAAGACCCTTGCGCCCAGTTGCTGACGCAGTGCCGAAGCAAAACGATTGGCAGAATCATAACATTTTTGAAAATCAATATGCTTAATATCAATACGGATAAGCCGATAAAATGGAGGGTAAAGATAATTCTTCCGCTCTGTGATTTCTGTCATAAACATCCCCTCATAATCATTGTTAACGACCTGCTCCAAGACCCTATGATTGGTGGTATAACTTTGTATAATTACTCGTCCTCCGGCTTCCCGGCGGCCAGCTCGGCCAGCAACCTGGGAAAAGAGGGAAAACGAACGCTCATAAGCCCGAAAATCAGGAAAATTAATAATTGTATCCGCATTCACCACTCCGATTAAGCTGACACGTCCGAAATCCAGCCCTTTGGCTACCATCTGCGTACCAATCAGCACATCAAACTCATGCTCATCAAAGGCCGTAATGATCTTGTCAAATCCATACTTTCCTTTGGTGGAATCCAGATCTAACCGGCCAATACGAATCTCCGGCATCAGCAATTCCAGTTCCTCTTCCACCCGTTCCGTTCCAAACCCCTTGCTTTCGATGTGCGGCATCCCACAAGCCGGGCAGACCCGCAGGGGCGGTTCAACATGTCCACAGTAATGGCAATGCATCATATTGGAACTTTTGTGATAAGTTAAACTAACATCGCAATTCACACATTTGGCTACAAAACCACAGGTATTGCACTGGATCATGGTGGTATGTCCTCGCCTATTCTGAAACAGAATAACTTGTTCCTTATTTTTAACAGCCTCTTCAATAGCCTTTAACAACGTCCCTGAGAAATAGGAGAACATATTTTCTTTTCGCCCTTCCTCAGGAATATTGACCAGTTCGACACTGGGCAATTGTGCATTACCATAACGTTCCAACAACTGTACAAATCCGTACTTCTTTGCCTTGGCGTTATAATAGCTTTCCAACGATGGTGTTGCAGACCCCAACAGCACCTTAGTTTGATGCAAAAATCCTAAATAAATGGCCGTATCCCGAGCATGGTAGCGTGGTGCCGGATCAAATTGCTTGTATGAGCTTTCATGTTCTTCATCGACAATAATAATTCCCAGATCCTGAAATGGAAGAAATACAGAAGAACGGGCGCCAATAACGACCTGAAATTCGTTCTTCATTACTTTGTGCCATACTTCGGCCCGTTCGTTGTCATTGAATTTAGAGTGATAAACTCCGAGCTTATCACCAAAATGCAATTTTAGACGCGCTGTAATCTGTGCCGTCAATGCAATCTCCGGCAAAAGATACAATGCCGATTTCCCCGCCGCTATGGCCTGTTCGATCAGCCTTATGTAAATCTGCGTTTTACCCGATGCTGTAACGCCGTGTAAGAGTGTCACCTCTTTCTCTTCAAAAGATGCGCTAATTTCATCGTAGGCTCTTTGTTGGTTTTCATTGAATTGAAAATTGGCATCCAGTTCGATATCTTCTCCCTGAAACCTCGACACGACCTTTTCCTTTATTTCAAATACTCCTTTGTCGATCAAAGCTGTGATCGCTGCATTACCGCAGCCTGAGGCCTCTGCCAGCATGGGCCGCGTAATCTCCTCCGTTTTCTTGACGAGCTGCATAAATGCCAGGACCGCATCCTGCTGTTTGGGCGCACGGTTGAGACTATCCAAAAGTTCACGCTTCGCATTCTCATTTCTAAAGTCCGGAGCAAAACGCAAAAATGCTTTCGTTTTAGGTTTATACCTTTCTGTAATTTCCTCTGAAATAAGGACGATACCTTTGTCAAACAATTGTTTTAATATCGGAAATACGGTTTTCTGTCCCAGTAACTTTACGATATCATTGACCTTAAGTTCTCCCGCCACCTCCAGCGCTTCAATAATGAGGTATTCTTTATCAGATAGCGTTGATCGGTCAAATTCCGCTGTTATCGAAGACGCTACTTTTGTTTCACTTGCCAATTTTAATGCCGCTGGAAGAGCAGCTTGCATGACCTCACCCAAACTACACATATAGTAATCTGCCAACCAATCCCACAATTTAAATTGAGCCAGATTGACGATAGGCTTGTCATCAATGATATCTAAAATATACTTTGCTTCGTATTTTAGTGGTGCTTCTTTGCTGACAGATTTCACCACAGCCGAATAAATTTTATTTCGTCCAAATTGCACGATGACCCGAATCCCAACCTGTACCCGATCATTCCAGTCAGCCGGAATACGGTAGGTGTATGTTCTTGCTAGAGCCAACGGTAGAACCACATCAATGAACAAGGTATCTCTTTCACTAAAAATCGAAGATTGCGGATTGGACATAATTTCTTATTATGGGATAAAAATACAAAAAAAGCCGCAGAAAGAACAGCGAAGTCCTCCTTCAAAAAGAAAGCCTTCCCGGACTTAGTCTTTGGGAAGGCTCCATATTTTTAAGGCTCCTGGGCTTTATTTAATGCAAACAGCAGGGTTATGATTTGTTCTTTAGCGCGGCCACAAATAAGGCAATCCACCCGATGATCAATGATAGCCCCCCCAAAGGAGTGATAGGTCCCAAAATGGCGGGATTCCCAAAACCGGTTATCTCCCTGACACTAAGAACATATAGCGACCCCGAAAAAAAGATAATACCAACAATAAAGGCGATAAAAGACACTTTAATTGAATAGGTTTTTGCACGCGAAAAAGTAGATAAGAATAGCAATGCAAAGGTATGATAGAAATGATACT
>NZ_DLJD01000007.1:0-2760 GCF_002484085.1 Sphingobacterium sp. UBA7625 | reverse complement strand
TTGTTAAATTTATATTACAAAGCCCCATTATCGGGATGATTTTCTAGCGCTTCCCGCATATTTTTGTTAGGTTTGTTTTACTGATGAAACCATCATAAGTTTATCCAGGTTGATAGCTTCATTACTATAAAAAACAAATTGACTGAAACGTGTTCATCTATACCATTGAAGATGGGCACTCATAAATATATATTCTGATGAAAAAAACAATAGTCATCACTATTTTATTATTCATAGCCGTCATTGCGGCAACGATCTATCTTTTCGGAGATTTTAATAAAAACAACAAACAGGATTCAAAGGCCTTACAATATTTACCAGAAAACACCCTGGCCATTGCATCTTTCGCCAACGACGAGACTGTAGACACAATATTTAATGAGTACGAATTATTTAAGGCCATCCTGGGACAAGGAAATTTTGATGATCTCGAACGATTAAAAGGAGAATTGCTGCGCAGTGAACAACTCAGCCCCTTCGTTACTGGTCAACAGATCTTGTTATCTTTTCATCGAGAAAAAGATCAGATAACACCACTTTATAGTGTTCAGGTTGGCCAAAGTCTGGACAATAATTCACTGGGCACACTTGTCGGACAGATCGGCAACAATTACAAGGTGCAACCATTTGACACCCTGGGTCAACGATTCTTCGGCCTCAATAAGGGAATAAAAGACAGCACGCTCTATTGTGCCTATTCACATGAAATTGTTTTTGCCAGTTATTCAAAACAGGTTCTCGCACAAATTTTCGACAAGAATGTCCGAAAAATAAATACAAAACAGATTGAGTTCTTTGTCAATCACAACAATAAAAATACTCCCCTCAGTCTGTATTTTTTCAATGAACAGCTCGCGCAGGTTGCCCGGATATTGACGAAATCAAAATTTGGCAATTACCTCAATTTAATCGATTCACTGAAGGGACAAACCTCCTGGAATATGAATTTTAAACAGGATGCGCTTATCTTTAAGGGTGAAACAGATCTTACAGGAAGTAAAAACAGCTATCTGCAATTATTTGCCAATCAAACACCCCAAGTTCAGGCCTTAGGAAATTATCTACCAAAAAATGCGGCTTCTTATATTGATTTCAGTATTTCAGATGCAGTCAGCTTTCATTCTGGATTAAAAGAACTGTTAATCCAGCAAAAAGAATATGACCGTATAAGCAAGAACGTTAAAAATTTCGAAGATGACACTAAAATTTCCTTTGATAGCGTCATTACACCGCTCTTCAATGATGAATTTGCACTGGCTGAATTGGATAATCAAGATGTACTTGGATTAATCAGCTTATCAGATTCTAGCTTATTTGCAAATAACTTCAAGAAATTCAGTTCTTCAGTAGGTGACTCAATCTATCAATTTAAGTATTCTCACCTCTTATATGCCTCTTTTGGTGAACCGTTCAAGGGTTTCACAAGGCCCTATTTTACCATCGTTGACAATATCATGGTTGTCGCAAGCAGAACAGGAATTCTACGGGATTATCGCGAATCATTCCGTGAGAGGCAATTTTTATCGGGCACTGCTATTTTCAAGAATCACGCAGCTTTACAAAATAGCCGCAGCAATGTCACCTTTTATTTGGAACCGAAAGCTGCTAAAAGCACTATTTTGGATAACCTAAAATCCGATTATGCAAAGAATTTTAAAGACGAGGAGCAATTTGGCTTTCAAAACTTTTATTCCTGGTCATACCAGTTAAGCGGCAATCAAGGCACATTCGCATCCAGCTTATATGGACTTTATAAAAGTGATACACGTCTGGGTGGCAAACCGGAATGGACCGTTCAGCTTGAAAACCGTATTATCAATAAGCCGTGGATTCTGGATCAGGATGGTAAAAACAAATTCATCATGATCCAAGAGCAGGATCATACCGTACATGCGTTTTCACCAGATGGAAAGGAACTTTGGCAAAACCTTTTCCAGGGCGAGATTTTGGGTGAACCGATTCAATTACAAGATCTCAGTATTGTCATTGTCACCAAAAATCGGCTGTACCGGATTACGCCCGACGGGAAAAATGTGAACGGCTTTTCGGTCGAACTACCTTCTACCGCAAGCTATGGCGCTACAATGACCAACTTCAATAAAGAACAACGAATCTACATCCCAGCCACGGATCGCATTTTGGCTTATACTTTAGATGGCAAGAAAGTGGAGGGAATGGAGAATAATAGTGTAGACAGCCGTATTCTATTTGACCTCAAAACAACAGCTTTGGGCCAGACGAATTACATTATAGCAGGTACCAGTACAGCTTCTGTTTATTTTTTCAATGAAAATGGCAAAATTATCCGAAAACAAACTTTGGACACCGAAGGCGAAAGTGTTAAGAACCCGATCGGTCTAGTCGCTGCTTCAGATGAAAAAAATTCGTTTGTCTATGTTGCCGATAATAAAGGCAGTGTTTTCAAAGTTCCTTTTGAAGGTGAAACGAAGAAAATAAAACTGGAAAGCTGGGGCAAGGATGCTTTCTTTAACTTCGAAGATATCAGTGGCGGTGCCGATCGAGATTTTATCATTTTAGCCAACAATAAATTGAAGGCCTATAGCGCAAGGGACTCCTCCTCCTATTTTGAATATAAATTCATTGAAGATGCGAGCAACAGGCCACTATTTTTTAAACGTATCGGTAAATCCGATGTATTGGGAGTAGGCACTGACAATCGCATGATTTATGTCTTTGGATCGGATGGTTTGATACAAGAAGGATTCCCAATGGAAGGCTTTTCAAAGTTCTATTATGGAC
>NZ_DLJD01000054.1:0-3865 GCF_002484085.1 Sphingobacterium sp. UBA7625 | reverse complement strand
CCCCTGACAAGCATCCCTTTTACAAACATTCCCAAGCACAACCCTTTCTAGCTTTTCGTAATGATGAGATCGTTGGCCGAATCTGCGCGATTTGGAACAACAACCACAACGCCTTTAATCATGTCAATGAAGGGCAATGGGGTTTTTTTGATTGCATCGATGATCAGGAGGTGGCTAATGCTTTGTTTGAAACTGCTGAAAAATGGGTGAAAGCTAAAGGTGGAGATACCATCGTCGGCCCTATCAATTTGTCAACCAATGATACGGTAGGGCTTTTGGTTGAGGGCTTTGATAGACCACCAGTGGCGATGATGCCCTACAATTCACCCTATTACATGGATTTGATTACCAATGCCGGTTATGGACAGAAGGTAGATCTTAGGGCGTATCTGGTCATGGAGCAAACTGCCGATAAGCGCTCTGTAAAGCTTTTGGATAAGTTGGAGGAACGTTTAAAAAGATCAGGAATTACATTGCGCCAATTTAATGTAAAGGATTTTAAAAACGAAGCTGCCAAGGTTCGTGATATCTATAATAGAGCTTGGGATAAAAATTCAGGATTCGTTCCGATGACGGAAGATGAATTTAACTATACAGCTAAAGATCTGAAGATGATCCTCGATCCACGTTTTGCCATTGTGGCCGAAAAAGACGGGGAGCTCGTTGGTTTTGGCTTAGGTATCCCCGATATCAATCAAATTCTTATCAAAGTGAAGAAAGGCCGTTTACTTCCTACGGGTATTTTTAAGTTGTTGTTCGGAAAGAAAAAAATCAATTTGCTACGGGTATTGATGTTGGGTGTATTGGAAGATTATCGCAAGCTTGGTATTGAAGCTTGTTTGTATGGCCGAATTATTAGAGAATCAAAAGATTCTAATATAAAAGGGGCTGAATGTTCGTGGATGTTGGAGCATAATTATATGATGAACCATGCCATTGAACAAATGAATGGAGAATTGTACANNAAAAATCATTATGATAGAAAAAATATTAATCACTGGAGCGAGTGGTTTTGTGGGTTATCATTTGACAAGGGCGGCGAAGGAAGCCGGAATGGAAGTTCATGCTGCCGTTAGAAAGTCGAGTGACGTTTCAGAAATTCGTTCTGTTGTGGATAAATTTGTTTATCCTGATTTCACGGATGAAGCTTCCATCAAAGCTTTATTGGAATCGGAAAACTATACCTATGTCGTACATGCAGCGGCAATGACGCGTGCCAAACGCGAAGAAGATTTAGAAAAGGTCAATGTTGGTTATACCAAAAACTTGGCTTCGGCCTGTTTTTCATTGGAAAACCCAATCCGCAGATTTGTATTTGTAAGTAGTCTTGCAGCCATAGGACCTGTTCCTTATGCATCCAATTTAATTGATGAATGTAATCCCTACTGCCCAGTGACAGCTTATGGTCGAAGCAAAAGCAAGGCGGAACTCGCATTGAGTGAGTTTGAGGGACAACCGGTGACAATTTTACGGCCTACAGCAGTATATGGTCCCAGAGAGAAAGATATTTTTATTCTTTTCAAGACAATGAACGGTGGAATGGATGCCTATGTCGGAAGATCTCCTCAAAAGCTAAGCTTTATTTATGTGACGGATCTAGTTCAAGCGATTTTAAACGCTTGCCGTTTTGATCAAGGAGGGAAAAGAGTATACAATCTGAGTGATGGTCAGGTCTATGATAGATATGAAATGGCCAAAATTTTTAAAGAGTTCACGCAGAAGAAAATGATCCGGATGCATATTCCCTTGGGGATTGTCAAAGCAGTGGCTGTAATCTTTGAACGTGTATATAAAAATTCAAAAACAATACCTGTACTATATCCAGAGCGACTGAATGAACTTACAGCGGAAAATTGGGGCTGTGATATTTCATTGGCTCAAAGCCAAATACAATACCAACCTAAATACAATTTGAAAGTGGGCTTAGAGGAGGCACTGGCTTGGTATAAAGAAAATAAATGGTTATAATCACAGATAATGAGTGAGTTTAAAATAAATAAAAAGCTTTTTCAAGATCGAAAAAGAACAAATATCCTGAGTGAACCCGAACAAAAGTTGATTACATACCTCGTGCCGAGGGTTCCGAATTGGATTACTTCTGATGGCCTTACGGCGATCGGTTTTTTGGGATCCCTGATGGTTTTAGGGAGTTTTTTACTAGCAGAATATGTTGATATCCGTTATTTACTTTTAGGTATTCCTGGTTTTTTTGTACAATGGTTTGGTGATTCATTGGATGGACGTATTGCATTTTATCGGAATAAATCACGCCGTTGGTATGGATTTGCACTCGATATTGTAATGGATTGGATCAGTACAGTATTTATCGGATTGGGATATGTGCTCTATACGACAGGTGATTTTAAATATCTCGGCTTTACGTTGGTCTCCTTATATGGATGGGCGATGATTATATCCCAACTTCGGTATAGAATTACTGATAAGTATACCATAGATGCCGGAATCTTGGGGCCGACAGAAATACGTGTGATTATTTCCTTGGTGATGTTATTGGAGGTATTGATGCCCGGTTCCATTAATTGGTGTGTATTTGTGATTTGCCTGTTGCTTTTTATTATTAATGCAAATGATACACGTCTGTTGTTAAAATTGGGGGATGCGAAGGATAAGGAAGATAAACTGAAAAAACAACAAGAGGAGGCGGGCTAAATATGTCTTCAAGGGTTGTTATTTTTCTAAAAGCACAATTGTCCGCCTTTCTGGGCGGATTGTTTGATTTTGGTGCATATTCTGCCTGTTATAAACTGTTACACATTAGCGCGCCTTTCTCCAATGCAATCAGCGGTAGCCTTGGCGCTGTCGTAAACTTCTTGATCAATCGGTATTGGTCTTTTGGAAGCACGCAAAATTCTGTAGGTAGTCAGTTATGGAAGTTTGTAATTGTTGTCTGTGGCAGTATTCTGCTCAAATCTACTGGCATTCACTTTCTGGTGGACGTATACCATTTTAACTTTTTGTTTTCAAAGCTACTTGTTGAGTTGCTTGTTTCTTTAGGCTTTAATTACACACTTCAGCGTTTCTGGGTCTTTAAAGACAATGGGAAGTAATTTGTTTCCCTTTTCTTCTCGATTGAACGATGCCGTTCAGCTTAATATTGTTTTTTCTGTATAGCTTTTTTTGGGACTTCTAATCCATTTTTTAAATTTTAAATTGGTGAAATTGCAATCTGTATTGATAACTCCAGGTTATTTGTAGATCGTTTCAGTGCTATTTTAATTTTGGTTGCCGGCGTTTGCATTTTGGATTATCATCGATAACCATAGCATTAACAGTTATATTCTTTTAAGTAAAGCTAAGGCTATTTGGTTTAATTGTTCGCTATTGATTATATCTTAGTTTAGGAATAATCTAGATTTAAGTTAGCAATCCATNNCTAAACAAACCCTAACTAAACAATGAATTTGTGCTGACCTTGGTGACTTCGCTTTTGCATTATATTTCTGCAGTTTCCGCGGTTTGTTTGCGCTTATGCTTTTTATACCTGCCCACATTCGATCTTTCCAATCTCAGGTTCTTATTCTAGTATCCCTCATGTTTTCTATTAGCCAGTGCTGTGCTTTTGGTTAAAAACCATTAAGGAGTCAGTACCCCAATCAAAAGAATAAGCGAAAGACGCGTCATTCCCCGCCTTTCTGCTCCAGATTTCTCTCCTGGAACTGTTTTGCTGACTTCACATTTATCCTGCTTTGCCAGCTCGGAGGTTTCTGGTTGCACGGGGTAGCAGGCAAGCACCCTGCGAGCCATTCCGACGTTTCACGTATCGTTTCTCCGCTTTGCCTGCCCGTAAGCCTGCCCCCTAAGGCCCTCAGGTCAGCTTCCGGTAAAAACAATCCGTCAAGTTTCC
>NZ_DLJD01000025.1:175162-192192 GCF_002484085.1 Sphingobacterium sp. UBA7625 | reverse complement strand
CCAAAGGATCTTTTATTTGTCCCCCGGATCTTTTACCTCCCTTTGCCGATACTATGCCTCCGGCCGATGTTCTCCATGAAGAAGTGTCGGGCAGGGAACCCCCGGGGAATAGCTACGGAACAAGGATCCAAAAAACCATTCAGAATAGCATTCCTCGAAGGAACTGGGTTATGATCTGATCCCACAACCGATCTTAATACATTTGACTGTTAAGAATACATGTTGGTAGGTTATTTACGGCGATCCGAAGTTTTAGGAAAAACGATACATCATTGCGATGGCTAGAGTCGCCGGAGGTCGGTCATATATCATAGGACTGACTTAGCACATGTTTAATTTCTCTTTGGATGGAACCGAAGAGAACAAGCAAAGGGAAATCGAATGGGCAACACGTAATCCATGCGAGCGAGTTTGGCTATTCTGTCTATTATAAATGCCTATTTGCCGCCGGAATGAATCATAATGGTATAAGAATCTTAACTATCTTGCATAGCGGGGTATCCCGAAGGAGGTATAGAGAGGAGAGAACAAAATACGACAGGAAATTAGACCAAAAATGAGGGTAAATCGAGTTTCCAATGTGTTTTCCATAGTAATAATAACCTAGCGATTCTATTGGCGAAAGTGACAGATATCACTTTTATTCCTGGACTCTGTACAGTAAACTATTTTATTTCTTACATTTTTGATTTAAATATCTTGAAATCAACCAAAACAGACGACGGAAAACAGATTATCGCAATTTATATAAAGTGATGTACATCACTTTTGTACGCCTTGTACATCATTAGATTGTCATAAAATGCTGCTTACTTTTGATTCAGAATCAACAATTTAAGTAATGCAGTTAGAGCAATTTAATTACGACAATAGAATTGTCAGAAATTTCGGAATCGCTACCATTATTTGGGGGATAGTTGGTATGACCATAGGATTGCTTGTGGCAACGCAGCTTGTTTGGCCTCAAATGAACTTCGGATTACAATACACAACGTTTGGCCGTGTACGCCCAGTACATACCAACGCCGTGATATTCGCGTTCGTAGGTAATGGTATTTTTATGGGCGTCTATTATTCCTTGCAACGGGTACTTAAAGCGCGAATGTTTAGTGATGCTTTAAGCAAGCTCCATTTTTGGGGTTGGCAGTTAATTATTGTCGCCTCGGCTATCACTCTTCCACTAGGACTTACTTCAAGTCACGAGTATGCCGAAATGGAGTGGCCAATTGATATCGCAATTACCCTTATTTGGGTGGTGTTTGGGATCAATATGTTTGGTACAATTATCAAAAGGCGTGAACGTCATATGTACGTCGCAGTTTGGTTCTATATTGCCACATTTGTTACGGTAGCGGTATTACATATCGTTAACTCCATTCAACTGCCGGTGGCAGGATGGAAAAGCTACTATGTGTATAAAGGTGTACAAGATGCACTTGTGCAATGGTGGTATGGCCATAATGCCGTAGCGTTTTTCCTAACTACTCCTTACTTGGGAATGATGTACTACTTTTTGCCAAAAATGGCTAATCGTCCGGTTTATTCCTATAAATTAAGTATTCTGCACTTTTGGTCATTGATCTTTATCTATATCTGGGCCGGACCTCACCATTTGTTATATACCGCATTACCAAGCTGGGTTCAATCCCTAGGCGTAGTATTTTCGATTATGCTGATTGCACCAAGTTGGGGCGGTATGATAAACGGTCTGTTGACCCTACGTGGTGCCTGGGATAAAGTACGGACTGAACCTATGTTGAAATTTATGGTCGTCGCACTGACCTGTTACGGTATGGCAACGTTTGAAGGACCGATGCTGTCTTTAAAGCAGGTAAATGCGATTGCACACTTTACCGATTGGATCGTTGCGCATGTACACGTTGGTGCATTGGGCTGGAATGGTTTTATGACATTCGGTATCCTCTATTGGCTAATCCCACGTATTTATAAAACAGAACTTTACTCTAAGAAATTAGCCTCAACTCACTTTTGGATCGGTACACTTGGAATTCTATTTTACGCTATTCCGATGTATTGGGCAGCGGTTGTACAAGGGCTAATGTGGAAAGAGTTTACACCAGAAGGCGTATTGAAATATCCAAACTTCTTAGCAACAACATTGGAAATTTTACCAATGCATATGATGAGAGCTTTGGGTGGGGCACTTTATTTATCAGGTGTCTTCCTGATGACGTTCAACCTGATTAAGACCATGAAGCAAGGTAAGCTCATGGCCAATGAGCCTGCTGAAGCACCAGCTTTATTACCGGTTCAGGTCAATGAACAGTCCCAGCACCGTCGTCTTGAGCGTAAACCCATATTGTTCATGGTACTGGCGCTTATCGCGATTCTGATTGGTGGTATGGTTGAGATGGTTCCTACATTTACCATTTCCAAAAACGTACCGACGATTGCAAGTGTGAAGCCTTATACAGCACTGGAACTGCAGGGACGTGATCTTTATGTCAGAGAGGGCTGTGTCAATTGTCATACACAAACAATCCGCCCGTTTAGATCGGAGACTGCCCGTTACGGTGAATATAGCAAAGCTGGCGAATATGTATACGATACACCATTCTTATGGGGATCGAAACGGACCGGGCCGGATTTACATCGCATTGGTTCCAAATATCCAAATAAATGGCATTTTGATCATCTTTTGGATCCAACCATAACTTCTCCGGGAAGTATTATGCCTTCTTATCCTTGGCTAATAGACCAGCAGTTGGATAACTCTATTTTGAAAGATAAAATGGAAGCTCTCCGCAAACTAGGAATCCCCTATACGGATGTGGCGATAGCGAATGCGGAACAAGATCTGCATAAACAGGCGCAAAAAATTGCTGACGATCTGAAACAGAATCAAGTCAATGTATTGGCCGATCGCGAAATTATAGCAGTAATCGCTTATTTACAACGACTCGGAACGGATATAAAAGCAGCTCCGAAAGCGGCTGAGGATGTTAACGTAATTCAATAAGACTATGTTTAAACAAATCACAAATTTGAACGGAAGTGAGCTTTACCTTATTGTATCACTTTGGATATTCCTGATTTTCTTTATTTCGGTCGCAATCATGTTGTTTCGCATGAAAAAGGACTATGTAAACTATATGAAGGAGCTGCCTTTGGAGGAGGAAACTGAAAAGGAAACGAATCATTCACCTGAAAGTATATAGTATATGAGTTTATTATTAGATACTGCACCTGCTACAGTAGAAGCCATTCCGTCTTCTTGGGGTTTTGGTACAGATAATTTATACACCGATATCTTAATTATCGTATTGATAGTCGTGATGTTGGCCCTTCTGGCCTCGGCACTCATGGTTAACCGCGCAATGAAATCCATTATTAAGATTACGATGCCTGAATTGGTTAAAGAGGAAGAGCTCAAGAAATTAGCCAATAGAGGATGGTTGAAACGATCTTGGAATAAGATCATGGGAATAAGACCTATCTCTGAGGAAAAGGACATAGTCATCGATCACGAATATGATGGTATCCGGGAACTGGATAACCCCATTCCAATCTGGTTTAATTTTTTGTTTTATGGAACAATCTTTTTTGGGGTGGTCTACTTATTCATCTATCAGGTTTCCGGGATCGGTATGAATCAAGATCAGGAGTACGCGCATGAGATGGTTGTTGCGGAAAAGGAAAGACAGGCGTATTTAGCTGCTTCTGCCAGCAATGTTGATGAAAATACGGTTGAATTTGAACCAGACATGGCGGTTGAAGGAAAAGCAATATTTGCTGCAAACTGTGTCGCCTGTCACGGTGGAAACGGGGAGGGCGGTATTGGCCCCAACTTGACGGATAAATTTTGGTTGCATGGCGGTGAGATTAAAGATCTCTTCAAAACTATTAAGTACGGTGTTCCGGATAAAGGAATGGTGCCTTGGGAGCAGACCTTAAGTCCGGCGCAAATTGCACAGGTGGCAAGTTACATAGTTACGCTGAGGGATACACACCCTGCCAATCCAAAAGAACCACAAGGAGAAGAAGCTACCTACGGAAATGCTGAGGGTACAACCAAAGCAAATGACGGCACTGGGACAGAAAAAAAAGCTGAATAGTAAATCAAGATTGAAATGAGTACAGTAGTAGTTAATAATGCCAATAATGGTGGATCTAAGTCAAAAAAGAGACAGTGGATCTATGCAAAAAAACCGCAGGGAGCACTTTATAAAAAGAGACAGTGGGTTGGTTATACACTACTACTGTTCTTATTTGTAGCTCCTTTCGTCAAAATAAATGGTGAGCCGTTCTTAATGTTCAATATTATTGAACGGAAATTCTCGATTTTAGGAAACCTTTTTTACCCCCAGGATCTCTATATATTTGTTTTTGGAATGCTGATCGTCATGGTCTGCGTGGTGTTATTTACAGTGGTCTTTGGACGTGTCTGGTGTGGATGGACATGTCCACAAACAATTTTTCTCGAACTGATCTTCAGGAGGATAGAATATTGGATCGAAGGGGATTGGCAGCAACAAAAAAAGAGCGATGAAGGTCCCAATACCGATCAGAAACAGATGAAGAAGCTGTTGAAGCATGGCATATTTCTGATTATTTCGTTTTTTATATCGAACATCTTTTTGGCTTATATCATCGGTTCGGATGCATTGATTAAAATAGTCACCGATCCATTGGATCAACATATTGCCGGCTTAATCTCCATCATCGTATTCACGCTGGTATTTTATGCGGTATTTGCCTATATCAGAGAAATCGTCTGTATTGCAATTTGTCCCTATGGAAGATTGCAAGGTGTCCTTCTGGATGATCAAAGTATTACAGTGGCCTACGATCATAGACGTGGTGAACCCAGAGGAAAGCAGCAGAAAGGCACTTCTACCTCGCATGGGGATTGCGTGGACTGCAAACTCTGTGTGCACGTTTGTCCTACAGGAATTGATATCCGTAAAGGCCTACAATTGGAATGTGTAAGCTGCACGGCATGTATTGATGCCTGTGATGCTGTTATGGAAAAAATCGGAAAGCCCAAAAAGCTGATCGGTTTTTACCCCATGGGGGAGATTGAAGGTACGCTCAAGAAGAAAAGCAATATGCGGGCGGTGGCATACACCATTGTCTTGGTGCTGTTGCTATCGGTATTTGGTTTTTTGCTGTTCAATCGCTCCCCGGTTGATGGTCGATTGTTACGGGCAAAAGGAAGTACCTATCAGCTTCGGGATGATAAGACAATCAGTAATCTTTACGCCCTGGAGTTAATTAACAAATCTGGCAAAGAGATGCCTTTTCGATTAGTATGCGAGGATCCGAGACTCAAAATTCAACTGGTTAATCCTATCCAAAAGCTTGGTAAAGATGGACATGCAACTTTAAGCTTTTTTCTGATTATCGCGAACAAGGATGTCGAAACATATAAAAGTAATATCAAATTATCTATCTATTCAGGAGATAAAAAAGTTGAAAGCTTAAAAACAACTTTTATTGCTCCTCCCGGGATGAATTAACAAATAGAACAATGAATTGGGGTACAAAAATTTTTTTGATCTTAGCGGTATTTATGTTGTGCATCGTTGCGGCTGGATTTTACATGGTCACTCAAGATACGGACAGCTTAGAAGAAGACGATTATTATGAACAAGGCTTGAATTATGATCAGGCTTATGAAAAAAAACAGAATGTGCTGAGCATGAAAGAGACGCCGACGGTTGAGCTCAGAAAAGATACACTTTATATACATTTTGTCTCGAAAGTGAACAAAGGGAAACTATTATTTCGTAAACCATCGGATAGTAAGCTGGATAGGGAGCTGCCATTCCAGACAACGGGCAGTGTGCTGGCATTGCCTATTTCCACATTCGACAAAGGAATGTGGAATTTGTATGTTGACTGGAAAAGTGAAGGCAAGGATTTTTTATTTGAGGAGCATATTTTATTTTAAACCGGGAGCATGAGCTATACCTACTTTGCATTCTTTATGGGTTTATTTGGAAGCATACATTGTGCTGTCATGTGCGGTCCCTTAATTTTTGCCATTGAGGGCAGGCATGGGCTGAGTTGGTCTATTTTTCTGAACAAGGTAATGTATCAATTAGGCCGGGTTTTGACCTATGGTAGTCTGGGATTTCTTTTGGGGACCATTGGTACATTTGCACAAATTCAGGGCTGGCAACGTGCATTGAGCTGGGGCACAGGGTTAATATTGGTACTGATCGCTGTGTTTCAGCTCGTAGGGAAAAACAACCTTATCATAGCCCGCTTGCAGACTCGTTCCGTGCAGCCCTTTGTCAGACTTCTGTCGAAATGGTTGTATAGACCGGGGGGGAGTTTTATTGCGGGCATATTGAACGGATTATTACCTTGTGGTATGGTATATATGGCGTTAATGTCCGCAATGAATGCCGACAGCCCACAACAGAGTTTCCTGTTTATGTTGTGTTTTGGATTGGGGACTATTCCACTGTTGTTTTTGTTTTCCTTATTGGGGAACTTCTCCAGATCTTTCAAAATTAGCTTTTCAAAATGGGTACCTTTTTTATATTTCCTATTGGGGATCTGGTTTATACTTAGAGGAGCGAACTTAAATATCCCTTATTTAAGCCCTCTTATCCATATTGACGGTGCAATAAACTGTGCTTAAGGGCATACAATTTGTCGGGGCTAAGTATTATATTTGATATTAAACTTAGCGCATCATATGGAGGTACTTCATTATATTTTACAAATTGCTTTACAATATTACTGGATTCCCTTACTTGTCTTATATATTGGTGTCATCGGCACCATCTTGATTGAAAACCGTAATCCTGCCAAAACGATCGCTTGGATAATGGTGATTGTTTTTCTGCCTGTAATCGGTCTGCTCAGTTATTATTTCTTTGGCCAAAAATTTAAGAAAGTTAAAAGAATGAAGCGGATGTACCGCGAGCAATCAAAAAAATTACTAGATGCCTGGCGCAAGGAATCGGAAATTATGGAGGAACATATTGATACCCTGAACGAACGCATAGGGAGTTTGGCTATGGTCTATCGGTACCTCAAAAACCAGAAAATATCCACATTCTCCCTAAATAACGATGTGACATTGTTTATTAATGGTGAGGAAAAATTTCCGGTATTGATTCAGCAACTGAAAGACGCGAAACATTCCATTCATATGGAATACTATATTTGGGAAATGGATGAGGTTGGACGCGAAATATTACAAATATTAGAAGAGAAAGCAAAAGCAGGAGTGACAGTACGTTTGATCCTGGACAGTTTTGGTGCTCCTGATGTAATTAAATATTTACATAGACATAAGCCTGATTTTCTTTTTGAGCCCTTTCTTCCCGTCACTTTTTCTTCCTTGGCCAATAGCAATTATCGAAATCACCGAAAGATTGCGGTCATCGATGGAAAGGTAGGTTTTGTTGGGGGAATCAATATTTCAGATCGTTATATCAATAATGGAAAAAATGATATTTATTGGCGCGATACAGCAATGATGATCATTGGAGCGGCCGTAAATACCTTGCAAATTCAGTTTTGGAATAGCTGGAATCAAACGGATGCAGAATCATTTGAATTAGGTAAAGGCTATTTAAATAGATTTCCGATCGCTGATGAGGACGCGAGTGGTGTTGGCTTTACAGCGAGCGATCCCGGTTCTCCGGCTCCATTCAATATGGAGGCAATTATTGCCGGAATCAATGAAGCAAAGGAATATGTACAATTGTGTACGCCTTATTTTATTCCGAGTGATCAACTGACGACAGCATTGATGCTGGCGGTTTCTTCAGGGGTTCGCGTTGATCTGATGTTGCCGGCAAAATCTGATTCCTTTTTTGTACAGCATGCTTCCTTTTCCTTTATCAAGCCGCTGCTCGAAAGGGGAGTAAATGTATATCTTTATACCAAAGGATTTCTACATGCCAAAACGATCTGTATCGATGGTAAACTAGCCTATATTGGCACGACCAACCTGGATATCAGAAGTTTTTATATCAATTTTGAGATATCTGGGATTGTTTCTGACAAAGCGCTTTGTGAACGTCTGAACAATCAATTTCTTGTGGATATTGAAGCTTCGGATTTAATTACAATTCGTAAATGGATGCAAAGAAGCCGCTGGAAACGGGGGGTCGATTCCATCTGCCGTTTATTGGCGCCTTTACTTTAGCAGTTTGCTTGAATGCAGGTATAATGTTATAATAAATGTTAAAAATGCCATAATAGGACTGGCCTTTGGGTAAAATTGAATATATTTAGCTATTCTTTTTTTTAATTCTAAGACTTTCAATGAAGCACATAAAACTATTGACTTTATCGATAGGGATTTTAGGAGTCGGGTCAACATACGCACAGACTGCACCTACATTACCTATTAATACGATCGTAGAACGAGTTCAAAAATATTTTCAAGGTTACCCAACAGAAAAAGTACATCTGCACTTTGATAAACCTTATTATGCCGTGGGGGACACGCTATGGTTTTCTACTTATTTATCCCGGAATCTTCCAGAATATGAGCCGAGCAAAATCGCCTATGTAGAAGTTTTGAATAGCCGCGATTCACTTATTCAGACCTTTAGGGTTCCGTTGGATAAAGGTGTTGGAAATGGCCAGATGGTGCTCGATCCACAGTTCATGGTGCAGGATAACTATCGCTTCAGAGCTTATACCAAATGGATGTCAAATTTTGACGCTTCTTACTTCTTCAATAAAATTGTTCCAATAGGTGATGTGATCAATAAGAAATTGACCACAAATATTGAATTTCAGAATAATCTCAGTGGAAATAAAAGTCAGGCTGTCATACAGTTCAGGGATCGAACAGGCAAGCCTATGATTAATTCAAAGATCAACTGGGAATTTGTGTCTGGATGGGAAACTGTCGATAAAGGCAAAGGTGAAACGGATGCCATGGGGAAGGTGACGATCAATTTATCGGCAAAAGAAAAGGCTAATCTGGAGAAAGGACAATTAAAGGTGAGTATCCAGGAAAATAAAAATGAAAAACCGCTGTCCAGTTCTTTTCTTCTGAAAAATGCCCTCTGGGATGCGGATGTGCAATTTTTTCCTGAGGGTGGAGACTTAATCGCCGGACTTGCTAAAAAGGTGGCTTTTAAAGCTGTGGGATCTGATGGCAAGAGTCTGAAAGTAAAAGGTTCAATTCTCGATTCAAAAGGAAAATCTGTTGCAGAATTTGAAGATTTTGGATCGGGAATGGGGTATTTCTCCTTGTTGCCTTTAGCTGGAGAAAACTACCAGGCAGTCATCAAATTTGACAATGGACAGGAACGTAAATATAAGCTTCCGGCTGTTGCTAATGATAAGGCAAATGTTGTATTTGTCAAACAGGATGAAATAAATGCCGAATTTGCTGTTGTGACTAGCGAGGATAATTTTTCGAAAAACCCTGCTCAATCTTACTATGTATTGGTTCAGTCGAATGGTCATCTCTGTTTTGGCGCTCAGGTTAATCTAAAATCTTCATCTGCGCTGGTCAATATTCCAAAAGAAAGATTACCTAACGGTATCGTTCAGGTCACTTTAATGACTCCTGACGGCAAACCTGTAAGCGAACGCCTGGCATTTGTACAGAGTGAGAAATTACTCAACATTCAGATCGCCAGTGACAAACAAAGTTATAAAGCGAAAGATCTGGTCAATTTAAAGCTTTCCGTTGATAATAATGGACAGAAATATCCAGGCAGTTATTCCGTTTCAGTAATTGATGAGTCTAAGGTCCCTTATAATGACCAAGCTGACCTCTCCATCGTGAGCAATTTCCTGCTGACTTCGGATCTGAAAGGAAATGTCGAAAACCCGAATGCTTATTTTGATGAAAAAAATCCAAACCGCGAAAAGGCCTTGGATGCCTTATTAATGACACAGGGCTATCGCCGTTTTGATTATCCTGCATTAATCGCTGAAAAGTTACCTCCGGTTAGTTTTCTTCCTGAACAAGGGATCGAGTTATCGGGGATTCTGCGTATGAATACCGGTCGTCCATATCCGAATGGAGGTCTGTTGTTGTCCGTACCTTCACGGAATATCAAAAAGGATGTATACACCGATCAAAATGGCCGCTTTACATTCAAAGACCTTGTTTTTCCTGATTCATCTAAAGTGACTGTAAATGCGAGGTCAAATGATAATTACCGGAGCTTGGTGATCAATATGGATCAGAGTTATTATCCAGAAATAGATAAGAATAATGGCTATAAAAGCTACTTTGTTCCCAATATAGACCAAGCAATTGCGCCTTATCTGGATAATAGCCGAAAAGAGTACCGAAAATCCATTCTGTTGGATGAAGTAGAGGTGACGGGAGTTCAGAAAAAGGTCATCACCAATAAGGATTTTCCATCGATTTCGGGTTTGTCTATGCCTGAACATCGTATCGAGCCAGAACGCTTAACAGGGTGTAATGTGTTGACTATGTGTCTGCAGACTGTTTTAACGGGAATCACCTACGACCCCCAAACATTGAAATATTATGTTTCGCGTGATTACAATGCGGGTGGACGTACACCCGTTCAGTTTTTCCTAAATGGTATGGCCATAGACGAGCCCGGATTGAACAGCATCAATGTAGCGGATATCGAGGGAATAGAAATCTTTTTGCGTGACGAATTGGGTACGGTATCAAGAATGTATCAAAACAATGGTGTTGTCTCTATTTATACTAAGAAAGTGGAGGCCAAGAAACCTCGGATGGCTTTGAGTGAAATTGAGAAACTCCTGCCAAAATCGAATGTTATAGATATGTTCCCACTAGGCTATGTTAAAGAACGTAAGTTCTACACACCTAAATATGATACACCAGAGCGAAAATCGGCAAACGACCTACGGACCACCATTTATTGGAATCCAAAAGTAACGGTCACCGAGACTGGTGAGGCCGCCGTTCAATTCTACAATGCGGATGGAAACGGCAATTATAAAGTGATTGTCGAAGGGATGGATCAGACGGGTAATATCGGTCGAAAAGTGATCAACTATCGCGTACAGCCCTAATGAGATTGAGCTTAACGTAATACAATAGAAACGCTGTTCTTGGAAAAGGGCAGCGTTTTTTAGCATAAAAAAACACCTCCTTGATGGGCAAGGAGGTGCAAACTAACCAATTATAAACCTAAATTATGAAAAGTATTTTGTCGCTTTTGAAAGCGTTTATCTTCTTATTTGTAAAGTGTATTTCAAATCCTATGCCAAATTGATTCTGGGGCTATCTGGCAGTTATTTCTAACAGAAATGTTATAAATAGATCCGGTAAATGCAATCGGCAAGTAGTTGTTTTTGATCGGAAGGAACGACAGATGCCCAGTAGAAGAATGAAATGACTAGTGGAGGTCGTATTCCTAACGTTGATTACGCGAGTGACCCTGTTGATCCAAATGGTAATAACATTGCCTACAGCGTGGTTCATAGGCTTCCTTTTCACCGAGTAGCACGGTTTGTGTGTCATCTGTGAGCCGATAAGAATAATTCGCTGGAGCGCCGCATTGCATGCATACTGCGTGAACTTTGGTGACATGTTCAGCTACCGCCATCAAACTAGGTATTGGACCGAAGGGTTGACCTTTATAATCCATATCCAATCCGGCAATAATCACACGAATTCCACTGTTTGCCAATTTGACACATACTTCTGTCAATCCGTCATCAAAAAATTGTGCTTCATCTATGCCAACAACTTGGGTAGCCGAACTCAATAGCAGGATTGCTGAAGAATTTTCAACCGGAGTAGAGGGAATACTATTGCTGTCGTGGGAAACGACCAATTTTTCATCATATCGTTTATCGACTGCAGGCTTGAAAATTTCAACGTTTAGGCGTGCATATTGTGCGCGTTTTAGCCTGCGTATCAATTCTTCGGTTTTGCCAGAGAACATTGATCCACAGATAACCTCAATACTTCCATATTGAGCTGGTCTCAATGTCAGATTATGTTCGGAAAAAAGCATTTGATTAAATTATTTTTTTCGGATGGCCAGCAAATAAGGTATTATTTGTCCATACACCTCCTATTATATTCTGTTTTTGACAATGCTAATATCAGAATTAAATATTAAATTTGAGTAGCAAAAAAGTGACTGCAAATTCAAATATTTATAAATCAAAGGATTGAGTTTTCCACTTTTTAAGGTAAGGAATGTAAAGGAATTATAAACGATTAACAGGCGATTTCAAATAGAATTATGGGTACTAAAGAAGAAATTTTTAATAAGATAGGAGATTTATTACAGGATTTGAATGCACAGTATTTGGATTTGTCGGAAAAAGACGGTACTGCTGAATTGAGTGATTGGGTGAGTTTGGAAGCGAAAGCGCAATCTGTGGCAGCTTATGTCACTTTACTTAAGACAGACACTGTATTAAAAGGCGGGCAAGTTCAAAATACCTTAAAAGAATCGGCGTTGGAGAGCAAAAAAATAGCGTTCAATGATTATTTTACACCACCTTCTTCGATACGGATAGCTAACCCGCCCATTGTTGAAACTGAAAACACCGCACAGCATATTGTGGATAGCGGCACACCTAAAAACTCAAATGAAGCTGCTGTTGAAGCACAAGCGGAAGTAGAAGAAACAGTGGACCTGCCAGCAGTCTCGTATACGCCGAAGATCGCTGATGAGGCTAATTCAACAGCCGTTGATCAGGCTCCACCTACAACACCTGAAGCTGCTGTAGAACCTGTTGAGGAAAATCAGTATACCATAAATGAACCCAAGATAGATCTCATTGATGAGGAACCAGTGGTGGTGACCGAGGTTATAGAAGAACCAAAACAGGTGATCATCAAAGAAGTTCAAGAGAACCTTATTCAGGAAGAAGTCAATACGGTAACGGAGGAGGCTCCTTCCAGACCGCTCACCTTAAATGAGATTATCTCACAGCAAAAGCAGGCTGGAGTACAGAACCGGGTATATCAAGTCAATCAATCCGGAAGTTCAGATAAACTGACAGACATCAAAACCGGAATAAGTTTGAACGATAAGCTTTTATTTATTAAAGACTTATTTAATGGCTATAGTTTGGCTTATAGCGAAGCGGTAGAGTTATTAAACAGATTTAGCAGCTATGCAGAAGCTGATGCATTTTTGCAAACCAATTATGCGATCAAAAACAGGTGGGCAGATAAACCCCATACTGTTGAAAAGTTATACGAGGTATTGCGAAGAAGGTATAGCTAGTGCGTAATTTCATCACAAAAAAAGCATCTTTAATCAATTTAAAGATGCTTTTTTTGTGAAAGAGATATTAAATTGTTCGCTACTATTTCAATTGAAATTGTAACCAGTCTTTGCCTTCGTGGCCATAAACGAAATATTTTGGCTGAAAGATCTCCGCTAACGATTCCAGCTCCGTAAGGTATTCGTATCCCGGGGTCTGGGCAAAACCGGGTTTTGTCATGATAAAAAGCTGATCGAGTTCAATAGCCTTTGATTGTGCAATTGAGGGATCATTTAATAATAGCGGAATACGGGTAAATACAGTTTCGTCGCTGTCGATAAGGATAATTTTATCTGCCTCATGCGGAGTTGTCGTAGGAATTCCGCCTGTTATTTTGATAGACTCCTGAAGATAGGCCGATTCATTGATTTCCAGTGGTTCAATTTGATCTAAAACCAATACTTTGGGTCTGTCACTGGCCGTTATAAATTTGAGCTTGTGAATCAAGATGCTGGTTTCATCTTCTATTTTTTCAATAAGCTCATTGATGTTTTCTTCGCTGTTTAATTCTTCGCCAAGCGTATTGATATAAGCAATGACGTCTTCGATGCTCACGATTGCCGATTGCTTTGCTGCTAACTTAGCGTATGTTTCCGGTGAGAAAGTGCTATTATTTAGATTCAGCTGTTCCAAAAAATGGGCAACTAATTTTTCCTGATTGCTTTGCATGCTGCAAAAATACAAAAAGGCGAGCATTAGCGAAAGTAAATTAGCAATAGTAGGTATTGGAGGATTTTTGTAAATTGGCATCAAATAAATGTGATAGATATGTTTGACAAATTATTTCAGGCACAGCAAAAGGCAGAAGAAATCAAGAAAAGACTAGATACAATTTCGGTATCCGGTGAGGCTGAAGGTGGTTTGATCCGAGTAGTAGCAACAGCCAATAAAGAGATTAAAGAGATTACGATAGATCCTGTTTTTTTGTCTAATGCAGATAAAGAAGAATTGGAGGAATTATTGGTTGTCGCTTTAAACAAGGCAATCGTCCAAGCAGAGAATATCAGTCAGGCTGAAATGCAGGCAGCGAGTAAGGATATGTTAGGCGGTTTAGGCGGCTTATTTAATCAATAGCAATATGATCATGAAAGCAACTTATTACGGTCAATCTTGTGTTGAGTTTGATTTTGATGGAACGAAGGTATTATTGGATCCGTTCGTAACGTATAATCCACTGGCGAAAGCAATTGATGTAAATGCGATTAAGCCCGATTACATCTTTTTAAGCCACGGACATCAGGATCATGTCGCAGATATGGCCACCATCCAAAAGAATAGCGATGCTACAGTATTGGCCATTGTAGAAACAGCGGCATGGGTAAGAAGACAGGGCGTGCCAGACGAAAAGGTGATTGAGTTCAACCTTGGCGGAACGATACAGCTGCCTTTTGGCACTGTCAAGATGGTTTATGCTGCACATACGAATAGTACGCCCGATGGCCAATATGGTGGATTTCCGGTTGGATTTGTCTTTAATGTACAGGGGAAAAAGATCTATTTCGCCGGCGATACAGCGTTGACCATGGAAATGAAACTGTTGGCAGATCTGAAATTAGATTGGGCATTTTTACCAATCGGTGGATATTATACCATGGATGTAGATGACGCGATCAAAGCAGCGGAGTTTATTAACTGTTCACGTGTGGTAGGGATTCATTACGATTCATTTCCGCCAATTCAGATTGATAAACAAAAGGCTTTGGACAAATTTCAAAACGAAGATATTTCACTTTCTCTTCCAAAAATAGGAGAAACAATAACGTTGTAAAACATAAAAAGGCCGAACTAGTTCGGCCTTTTTTTGCTTAAATAAGTTCTGTGCAGCTATGTGGCACTCATTTTCCGCCTAGGATGAGATAACGATTTTCTTGAGATCTTCTAAGCTGAAAAGGGGAGTGTCAATGATTTTGTTTTTAAGGATCTGTTCCTTATTCTCTTCAAAATAGAATAGCTTCCATTCACCATTTTTGTATTCTAAACTACTGAGATTTTCGATCCAATCACCAGAATTCATATAGGTGCAGGTGCCTTTTCGGGTGATAACTTCCTTTATCTGGGGTTGATGAATATGACCGCAGATCACGAAATCATAATTTTTTTCAATCGCCAGTTCCGTTGCTGTATGCTCAAAGTCCGAGATGTATTTGACGGCCTTTTTAACAGAGTTTTTTATCTTTTTTGAAAGTGAATATTTCTCTTTTCCCATTTTATCCAGGCAATAGTTAATGACATTGTTGAGCTGTATCAGCTTATCATAACCCCAGCCGCCAAGTTTTGCCAGCCATTTTGAGTGATGGATGGATGCATCGAAAACATCCCCGTGAAAGATCCATACTTTTTGATTATTGAGTGAAAGAAGGAGTTTGTTGCTCAGTTTGATATTACCAAGTTTAAGATCCGTAAATTTGCGGAGCATTTCGTCGTGATTGCCAGTTATGTAATGGACTTCGGTACCCGTTGAGCTCATGTCAATGATCTTCTTGATAACCTTTAAATGATCCTGCGGAAAGTAGCTTTTCTTAAATTGCCAGATATCGACAATATCGCCATTGAGGATCAATATCTTGGGTGCGACAGATTCTAGGTAAAGTAAAAGTTCTTTGGCTCTACTTCCGTATGTACCTAAGTGTATGTCTGAGAGTACAAGTATATCAAGGCTTCTTTTCATCGGAATAAACTATAAATATTCTTTTTACAAAAAAAAGGTAAATTTATTGTGTACTGATGAAATTCCTGTTATTAAATCATTAAAATATCCTGTAAAGCAGTATAAGTAAGTTTATTAGAATTTAATATTAGCTTTTTTATTCAATAAAAAAGGTGTCTGATCCAGATCAGACACCCTATAATATGTTAAAGATTATTTACCTTCTTATTTGGCAACTGCAGCTGCTCTATCAATGTGGAACTGGACAAGATCATCAATTGGAGAACGTAGGATTTTACCTACTTTCATACCATATTGTTCTGCTTTTTCAGCCAGTACGTTTCTGAAATTGTAACCTACTGAACCAATGCAATTGAAGGTATAGCTTTGATAATTAGGGTATTTGCTGACTAAATTTCTAAAGAAAGCTTCAAATGCTTCATCTACGATATTACGTGTATACTCAATGTTCACATTGTTGTCATAGACGAATTTGCTGAAACTTGCACAGAAACGGTTAGGCATTGGTTTGGTATAAACCGCATCCATGATTTCGTCTTTTGTCATTTTGTACGTGTTCCAAAAAACTTCTTTGACATCTTTGGGCATTAAATTACGAACATAGTCTGCAAGTAATTTTTTACCAATATAACTACCCGATCCCTCATCACCTAAAATGTAAGCTCCGGAGTCAATATTTAATGTAATTTCTTTACCATCATAGAGACAAGAATTTGTTCCTGTACCCAAAATTGCAGCAAATCCGGCTTGAGATCCTAATAATGCTCTTGCAGCAGCAAGTAGATCGTGTCCTACTTCCACTTTCGCTGTAGTAAATACTTGTTTTAAAGCATCAACTACAATTTGAGCTTTTTCTTTATTATGGACACCAGCACCATAATAATTTACTTCCGCGATTTTTTCAAAAGGTAAATCCTGCGGTAATCCTTTTTTTAGGGAGTTTACAATGTATTCACTGTCAACAAAATAAGGGTTATAACCCTCGGTATTGAAGTAGATCTTTTTATTTGAATCATCTAACAAACACCAGTTTGTTTTTGTTGATCCCCCGTCAGCAATGATTATCATTATTGAGTAGTTTTAATTGTGTTTATCGTTATAAAATGAGTAATCAATTCATTAATCAATTCCCCGAAAATACATTTTTTAATTTTAAATATCATAA
>NZ_DLJD01000025.1:114147-175149 GCF_002484085.1 Sphingobacterium sp. UBA7625 | reverse complement strand
GTGTAATAAAATTGTTTAAATAGTGTACTATTTACAATTAGTTGATGCGCTTAGTGACCTCCTTCAGCCTCGATTTCATCAATATTGATTCCTTGTTTGGTTAAAATTCCTTTGACAAATACAGCAAAGAAAACAATATAACAGAATCCGATTAATGGTAGGATATAGGAGTTGTGTATTCCGATAAGATCGGCCAATTTTCCTTGGATAGGAGGAAGGACACCACCACCAAGAATCATCATAACCAAGAATGCTGAGCCCTGAGCGGTATATTTTCCAAGACCAACGATTGATAAACTGAAGATGGATGACCACATAATTGAACAAGCAAGACCTCCTGATAAAAATGCATAAATAGCAATTGTACCGGAAGAGAAAAGCCCGATTAACATGGCAATGATTCCAAATAAACCAAAAATAATCAATGTACGTGCAGGTTTTTCTTTACTTAGGTAGAAAGCCACGATTTGCAGAATAATACAGATCACATAGTAATAAAGATGTGACATTTCGAAGCCTGCAAGTGTATTGACACCAATAATAATCGAAAACGCAACCAAAGGGACAATGATCAGTAAGCCGTTTTTAGTCGATTTGCTCAGGTTGAATGCTGTAATTGCACCTGCCCATCGACCAATCATCATACTTCCCCAGTACATGGATACATAGGGTGTGATCTGAGAAGATTGTAGGTGACCAAATTCTTTTAAAGTCAACAACTCACCTAAGTTGCTACCAATCGCTACTTCAATACCAACATAGATAAATAATGCAAGCATTCCCAATGCTAATTGTGGGTATTTCATTGCTCCCCATCCTTCCGGATTCTTTTTAGCACTTCTGTTTGAAAAGAGTAAGCCGCCGATGACAACGATTAAAGCACCTGCTAACCATAGCATACGTTGTGTTTCCAGCGGTTTGGCAACTTCCTTAATGTGTGCTTTTAATTGATCTATCTGAACCTGGTCGGTCAGGCTTGCTACTTGTTGGTGTAGTTGTTCGATGTGCAATGCAAGGTCACTCTTGTAACTTAAAAATACAGGTGCGAACATGCCGAATAATAACACCGTCATGATGATCAAAGTGCGTAAAGCCTTGTTGGCTTTTTCCATTGGCTCATTGCTGATTCCAGCCGGTACTTTTTTGCTAAAGTTGAACAAAGCCGCAGCGAGGAGAAACAACAGACCCACACCAACGTAGAGGTAGACCACTTTATTTAAAGGTAGATTGGCAATCTCAGAATCAGAAATAGGTTCGAATGTTCCGAAAAGGGAGAACCCAATCACTAAGGGGCCTATGGTTGTTCCAAAGGAGTTGATACCGCCACCAAGGTTGACACGGGAAGCTCCTGTCTTTGGATCCCCTAATAAGACGGCGAAGGGATTGGCTGCAGTTTGCTGCAAGGAAAATCCCAGTGCAACCACAAATAACCCCAACAACATGCCAATATATAGATTCACCTCGACTGCCACAATCATTGCTGCCGCACCAAGTGCTGAAAACAATAGACCATAAACGATACTTTTTTTGTAACCCCATTTTCCAACGAGATCTTTGCCGCCTATCGAACTAAAGATGAAAAGGAGCAATGCACCGATATAGTATGCCGTATAAAAGGCAAAGTCTATAAGTTGCGATTGAAATTGGTCCAGGTGAAAATAATTCTTGCAGAATGGGATAAATACGCTATTTCCCGCCGCAATAAACCCCCAAAAGAAAAACACAATAATCAATGTGTAGAGTGCGGGGTAATTGGTTTTAGTTTGTTGCTGTTCCATATAAGGGATCTAAAAACTTAAATTTTGAAAGGTACGAACTTATGAAAAAAAATATAAAATTCAATCTAAAAATGTTGTTAAATCGTTTTACTAGCTACAATAGTAAATATTTTTTTTGAAATATTTTGAAATAACAAAATTTGTTTTTTTCTTTGTCTAGGTTCTCAAGATTTAATCCACTTCGGTTTAAAAGAAATCATTAAGTTCTTCATTCACTTAAACAAGGAAACAAGCTTAAGTGTGTAATCAGAATAAAGCTCAAAAGAAAATCCAAAAATCATACACAACACATTAATGGATATTAACGAATTAAACGCTAAACTCGTATCGGAATTGCGCGAGATTGCTAAGTTGATCGGTATCGCAGATGCTGATAAATTGCGTAAGCAAGAATTAATAGAAAGAATTAGCAATACCGGTGGGGAAGAAGAAGCAGCTCCGGCTTCTACAGAAAATGTTGCTAAAGTGGAGGAAGACAATCAGGAACAGGCTGAACGTACACGTAAACGTGTGAGAACGGTGAAAACCGCAGAGCCTGTGACTGTAAGAAAACGTGAGGCTGTCGAAAGTGAAGAAAGCAGTCCCGCGGTAGATACAACTCCGACAACAGATAAAGGTTCCCAACCTGAAAAAACTCTTCAAACTCCTAAAGCTGAAAATACTTCTTCCAGTACAGATTTCGACAATGTTATCGTTAATGAGGGTGTTTTGGAAATTATGCCTGATGGCTATGGTTTCTTGCGTTCTTCGGACTATAACTACTTGACATCTCCGGATGATATTTATGTATCACAGTCTCAGATCAAATTATTTGGTTTGAAAACAGGGGATACCGTTCGTGGCTGTATTCGTCCGCCAAAAGAAGGTGAGAAATATTTTCCTTTGGTTAGAGTAGAAGCTATTAACGGACAGAATCCTGCAGAAGTACGCGACCGCGTGCCTTTTGACTATTTGACCCCATTATTTCCGGATGAGCGCTTAAATTTAGATATGGGTATGGGTAATTACTCTACACGTATCATGGATTTGTTTACACCTATCGGAAAAGGTCAACGTGGACTGATTGTTGCGCAACCAAAAACAGGTAAAACAAATTTGTTGAAGGAAGTGGCTAACGCAATCGCCAAGAATCATCCTGAAGTATACCTTATCATCTTATTGATTGATGAGCGTCCTGAGGAGGTTACGGATATGGCAAGAAGCGTACGTGCAGAGGTTGTTTCATCTACTTTTGATGAACCTGCTGATCGTCACGTAAAGATTGCTAATATCGTATTGGAAAAAGCGAAGCGTATGGTAGAGTGCGGTCACGATGTGGTTATCCTGTTGGATTCCATCACTCGTCTGGCTCGTGCTTACAATACTGTTGCTCCGGCTTCGGGTAAGATCCTGTCCGGTGGTGTGGATGCAAATGCGCTACATAAACCAAAACGTTTCTTTGGTGCGGCTAGAAATATCGAAAACGGTGGCTCATTGACAATACTTGCGACAGCCTTGACAGATACAGGTTCCAAAATGGATGAGGTGATCTTTGAAGAATTTAAAGGAACTGGTAATATGGAGCTGCAATTGGATCGTAAATTGGCAAACAAACGTATCTTCCCTGCAATTGACATTACAGCATCTAGTACGCGTCGTGATGATCTATTGACAGACAAAGAATCATTGCAACGCATTTGGGTGCTTCGTAATCACTTGTCGGATATGAATTCTACAGAAGCAATGGAATTCTTACAGGGACAAATGCGTGGTACTAAATCAAATGAAGAATTTTTGATCAGTATGAATGGGTAATCCCATCAAATTTTGATATTTTAGCCATCATTTCTAACCGAATGATGGCTTTTTTTATAAAAAATAAATCACTTAGATGAAAAAACATATTCCAAATTTGCTGACCTGTCTGAATCTTTTTAGTGGTTGTATTGCTGTGCTGATGGCCTTGGAGGGGAATCTTAAAGCAGTGACCATCTGTGTTCTTGCCTCTGGAATATTTGATTTTTTCGATGGCATGGTTGCCAGACTACTCCATGTAAAATCACCTATTGGCAAAGAATTGGATTCGTTGGCTGATATGGTCAGTTTTGGATTTTTACCGGGTACGATCATGTTTACATTGTTGCAGAAAGCGCTTCCTGATGCTTCCTTACTGCCGTATCTAGGGTTTATTATAACCGTATTTTCGGCTTTGCGTTTGGCCAAGTTTAATTTGGACGAACGACAAACTTCCGATTTTATTGGACTCAATACCCCAATGAACACTTTTTATGTGCTTTCATTACCCTATATTGCCGTTAAGTATCCCGAACTCATTATAAATCCAATATTTTTGATTTGCAGTGCACTCTTGACCAGTTACTTGTTGATTAGCGAGATTCGACTGTTTTCGATGAAATTCAGTTCAATGGACTGGGCGACGAATAAATATCGCTTTATTTTTCTATTCTTAACTTTGGTTTTATTTGCAATCGGGCAGTTTATGGCTTTGCCAATTATTCTACTTTTGTATTTTATACTGTCGGCCTTGCACTTCAATAAAAAAAACGATCTGGCTTAGATCGTTTTTTCGTATTGTTCAAGTTCGAATAACAGTTCTTTCATTTCGATATCCAAGACGTGAAAAGTCGCTCGGAGTCCCTCTAAGGATTCCTGATTTTTGGCATTCATTTCCAATTCTTCAAATTTGGCTTTTAAATGGAATGCCCCGATATAGTCCATCGTCGGTTTGATGTGGTGAGCGGCATCAGCAATTTTTTGATGGTCACCTTCAGCTAGTGCATTTCGTAAGTTGTCCAAATCTACGGGGGTTTGAATAAGATACATTGATACAAATTGTTTGATCAAATCTGAATTGTCAAACATGTTTTGCTTGATCAGGTCAATGTCGATATGGTTCATCGTTGCTAATTTTCTTTACGGGTAATTCGTCCTTGCAGTTATGCAATAAATATACGTTATTTTTTTTGTAAACGGGGTGAATGTAGTCCGGCGCTATTTCTGCTAAGGGCGCTAAGGTGAACCGTCGTTCTGAAATAAACGGATGTGGTATAATTAGATTTGGGTAGTTGACAATTTCGTCGTTGAAATAAAGTAAATCAATGTCAATCGCTCTTTGGCCCCATTTCTTCAGACGTACTCTTCCCAGATCCAATTCAATCTGCTGTGTGCGATTCAAACAATCCATTGGGGATAAACCGGATTTTATTAAGATGACCTGATTTAGGAATGCGGGTTGGTCTTCAACACCCCAGGCGGCGGTTTCATAAATGGAAGATGCCATCAAAATTTCTCCAACCTGTTTTTCAAGCGCTTGCTTTGCCCGTAAAAGTTGTCGCAGACGATCTCCCAAGTTGGTCCCTAATAATATAAAAATCTTATTCATCCTACTAAATTAAGGCTTTATAGAATAAAATACTGGGGGAATAAAAAATATTGCACTACCTTTAGTGTAAAATAAATCTTTTCATTTGCAAGATTGTAAAAATTGGGATTAATTATAAAATATGAGATCATTTTTTAAGTATGTATTGGCTACGATTACAGGGATTGTGATATCTTTTGTGATTTTGTTTATTGTTGTTATGGGTATCATCGGGGCGCTTATCAGTTCGGCGTCTTCGGAGCCGGAGGTTGTTGTCAAAAGCAATTCGGTGTTATTTTTATCCTTTGACTATGATATCAATGAACGGAACGATAATAATCCTTTTGGAAGCTTAAATCTTCCGGGATATTCCACAAAGAGTATTGGTTTGGATGATATCCTGGGTAGAATCAGATATGCAGCAACGGACGGGAGTATTAAGGGAATTTATATCGATGCGGGAAGTATCGGGACTGGTTTTGCGAGTTTGAAAGAGGTGCGGGATGAACTGTTGGCTTTTAAGAAAACAGGGAAGTTTATCGTTGCTTACAATGCCGGCTACAATCAAAAAGCATATTATGTGGCGAGTATTGCGGATAAAGTGTATGTCAATCCACAAGGAACCATTGATTTTAGGGGGCTTGCGAGTTCGACCATGTTTTACAAAGATCTATTGGATAAAGTGGGGGTAGAGATGCAGATTGTGAAAGTAGGTACATTTAAGAGTGCGGTGGAGCCCTTTTTCTTAAATAAAATGAGTGATCCAAACCGTCTACAGGTGACATCATATCTGGGAAGTATATACGAAACTTTTATTAATGAGATTTCGACAAGCCGGAATATTCCTGCGGACACGTTACGCGGTATAGCGAACAATTACCTGGTTAGAAGTGCAGATGATGCGGTGCGCTATAAGCTCGCGGACGCTAAGATTTATAAAGATGAATTGTTGGCTGATTTAAGAAAACGACTGAAGATAGGGGAGAAGGAAGAAATATCATTTGTTTCGTTATTAGATTATAATAGGAAGCTGAAGGATGATGGTAGTGGATCTGAGGTGGCTGTTCTTTATGCGGTTGGAGAGATTGTGGATGGCGAAGGGACGCGCCCGGGTGAAATTGGTGGCGATAAATTTTCAAGGGAATTACGTAAGTTGAGAGAGGATGACGCTGTCAAGGCTGTTGTGTTGCGTGTGAATTCTCCCGGAGGCTCAGCCCTTGCCTCGGACATCATCTGGCGTGAGGTCATTTTGACTAAAAAGGTTAAACCTGTCATTGTTTCAATGGGTGATGTTGCCGCTTCAGGAGGATATTATATATCGGCTGCTGCCGATTCAATATTTGCCGAGCCAACGACCATCACAGGATCAATCGGCGTATTTGGTGTAATACCGAATTTCCAGAATTTAATGAACAATAAAATTGGCGTGCACTACGACGGTGTGAAAACCGGAAAATTTGCGGATTTGAATACGACTTTTGATCGTCCTTTGACAGCTGAAGAAAGGGATATCATCCAGCGTGAGGTTGATAAGGTATATGCTACCTTTACAAAAGTTGTAGCGGAAGGGAGAAAGATCCCCTTGCCAAATGTTGATAGCATTGGTCAAGGCCGGGTTTGGACAGGTGCTCAGGGCTTAAGTAATAAATTGGTTGATCGTTTGGGCAATCTTGATGTTGCTATTCAGGCAGCAGCTAAAAAGGCTAATCTAAACAAGTATAAAGTAACGCAATATCCTGAAAAGGAAGATCCGTTCACTTCGATATTGAACAATTCAAAGGAAAAAGTTCAGGCTTGGGTAGCGAAAGAACAAATGGGCGAATACTATCGTTATTTCGATGTGATGCGGCAGGCAACTACACAAAGCGGTATTCAGGCAAGGTTACCTTACACCGTAGAAATTCATTAATGATAATTTAATCCGATAAAAAGGCATTTATTTGATGAAAATAAATGCCTTTTTTCTATATTTAGCTGTTCGTTTGGCAAACGACAGATCCTAAAACATTAAAGTTATATGATGAAAACAGTAGACGATTTAAATTTTGCAGGTAAAAAAGCCTTGGTTCGCGTAGATTTCAACGTTCCTTTGGATGAGAATTTCAATATTACGGATGATAATCGTATTCAGGGAGCTGCTCCGACAATAAAGAAAATTTTGAATGATGGCGGAAGTGTGATATTGATGTCCCACTTAGGAAGACCAAAAGATGGTCCTACTGATAAGTATTCATTAAAACATATTGTTGCTCACCTCTCTAAGGTGTTAGGTACAGAGGTTCAATTTGCCAATGATTGTATTGGAAATGAAGCTGTAGAAAAAGCTGCGGCATTGCAAGCTGGTCAAGTTTTATTACTTGAAAACCTACGTTTTTATAAAGAAGAAGAAAAAGGTGATGTAGGATTTGCTGAAAAGCTTTCAAAGTTAGGTGATGTATATGTGAATGATGCTTTTGGAACTGCGCATAGAGCACATGCTTCAACGGCGATTATCGCACAGTTTTTCCCTTCAGCTAAATATAGCGGTTATTTGATGGCTGCTGAAGTAGGTAATGCGGAGAAGGTGTTAAATAATCCGGTTAGACCGTTTACAGCGATTATGGGTGGTGCGAAAGTTTCTGATAAAATCCAGCTCATTGAGGCATTATTGGATAAAGTGGATAACTTACTGATTGGTGGAGGTATGGCGTATACGTTTATCAAAGCAAGAGGTGGCGAAATCGGTAAGTCATTGGTGGAGATGGACAAGCTTGACCTAGCCAATGAATTGGTAAAGAAAGCGAAAGAAAAAGGAGTAAATTTGGTTATTCCTACAGATGCGCAAATCGCTGATGCATTTTCTAATGATGCAAATGTATATGATGGTCCAAATGATCAGATTCCTGCAGACCTTCAGGGCTTAGATATCGGTCAGGATTCGGCAGCGAATTTTGCGTCTATTATCAAAGATTCAAAAACAGTCCTTTGGAATGGTCCGATGGGAGTTTTTGAGTTTGATACTTTTGCAAAAGGTACGAAAGCTGTGGCCGATGCGGTTGTCGAGGCGACGAAAAATGGTGCATTTTCTTTAATAGGAGGTGGAGATTCGGCTGCTGCTGTAAGTAAATTTGGTATGACTGAAGATGTCAGTTACGTGAGTACGGGTGGTGGCGCATTGCTGGAATATATGGAAGGAAAAGTTCTTCCCGGTGTAAAAGCACTGGAAGAGTAATAGCTTTTAAAAAATAGTATGGAAAAGGGATAATATTGTGTTATCCCTTTTTTATTGCAAAATGTTTCTTATCCATGCATTGAAACTTGTTTCGGTTGAGGAGCATGCTTTAGTATTAGGCGCCAATGGTTTTGAAAAAGACAGCTTTGGTTTAGAATGAGCCATATTTTCTCGCTAATGTCAGATTTAAATCAATTATCTGTTAAATATCTGTATGGCAGTGGCGAGTATTTATTGTATTTCTTAAATTTATGATGACATGATTATATAGGTTTTATTGATGGATGCTAATCACAAAAAAGATAAAGATAGTTCGGGTTTTTTTTCGGTGTTGACTTATAATGTAGCGGGATTGCCGGGGTTTATTTCTTCTGCGATTACGGGTAGAAGCAGAAGTATTGCTGAAATAGGCAAAAAGATTAATCCTTTTGATATTGTGAACGTGCAAGAGGATTTCAATTATAACAATAGTCTCTATTTGGGCGGCAATCAACACCCTTATCGTACCAAACCTAAGGGACGCGTACCCTTTGGAGACGGTCTCAATACCTTGTCCCATTTCCCCATGTCGGATGTTGTGCGAGTTCCTTGGAAAAAGCGTACCGGAGCTGATTTTCTGACACCCAAAGGTTTTACCCTGGTCAAGGTGGAGATCGTTGCTGGGATATGGCTAGATGTCTATAATGTACATGCGAATGCCCAGAATAATAGACGGGCTTCCAGTGCGAGAAGGGATAATCTTAATCAGTTGCGTGATTATATCGGCGAGAATTCTAGTGAAAACGCGCTGATTGTCATGGGGGACTTTAATGCACATTATAGTTTCGGTGATGATAACCTGCACGATTTTATGGAGTCAACCACATTAGTAGACAGTTGGGTTGAACTCCAGAACGGAGGACTTGTTCCGGAAGCGAAGCATGCGTTTAAACCGCCTCATATGCTGTCAATCGGTAATCAGAGCGAATCAATAGACAAGATTCTCTATCGTAGCAATAGCCATCTGAGTTTGGCCGCCCGTGATTATAATATAGAACACAACCTATTTACGAATGTCAGGGGCTTGCCTTTGTCAGATCACTATGCTTTAGCGGCTAATTTTAATTGGGCCGTTCATCCTTAATAGGTGTAATTTAAACTTACGGTTGGTACGATGCGCTGTGTTGTCGTATTATCATTGATGTAAGTGCCTTTCACGACAAACTCAAAGTCGGGCAGCGGATATCTAAAAGCATTGAAATCAAAGGAAAGGTATGCTCCAAAGCTCTTCGGTGCCGCTTCCTTATGTTTATGGATATTCTGATAGTCCGCAAATAAACCACCTTTTATACGTTTTATATAGGCTAGTGATCCTACCCCAAAATCAGGATAGGCAATAGGGAATCTATAGTTGATCAGTAACGTGTTTTTCACTTTCTCATATTTATAATAACTAAACCCGCTGACCAAGGGAATGTCGTTGATGTATTCATAGATACCTGTTCCCGCCTGTGCGCTTAAGCGGACCTGAAATCCATGGTTATTCATGAATCCGGGGAGATAGAATACCGTTCGTGCGGATAGAATTTCACCTTTGGCCTTGTTTTCAAAAGGAGTGTGTCTGTAGGTTACACTAAAATTCTGTCCCCATCTCGGATATTGGTCCATCGTTGCCATGCGGGCATTTCGATTGAAATAAAGTTGGTAAGTCAATGGAAATGCAGTCTCGTAATTAAAGTTTTTAAGGTCATTGCGACTTAAATTGTAGCGTTTCAAATAAGCCGTTGCAAAATTGAATCCCATTGAATAATTGTAATCAAGTCTATAAAAGGACAACGGGATGGAAATCTGTGACGAAACGTAATGTTCTCTCCAGTCGAATCTAATGCTGCTGTCCGGTTTGTTGGGAATCGTCGCAGCTGCGATCTGACCTCTGTTTTCATAACGGAGGGAGAATTTTGGAAAATATTTATTATACGTTAGCTCGGCAGAATAAATACCTTTTCGGATGTCCGTGTCGTATTCGTAACCAAGTGCAATTTGGGTGGTGTTTAAAATGTTATTTGAAAGCCAAAAAATACCCGGTTTGAAATTGTCGAAACTTTCAAAATTGCTGCTGCTTAGTGAGAGACTATGGAAGTTGAATGTTCGGCCGGGTCCTTTGTAGGGTGTGATGATGTATTTTTGGCTGGAATCCGGTGCAGTGGCGGCAATATTGAATATACTGTCCTTTTGTACAGCTGCGGAATAGTAATGGGAAAAATAATCAGTTTCCGGTTTGATATCAAAGACGGTGTCTATGTTTGTCTGACTGATTTTATAGCCATTATATTGATAGTTGTTAAAAAGTAATCGCTTGGTGTCCTTATCATAAAAGGGATTAAAAGCACCAAATGGCGCTTTCGTCAAGAGCTGTTTGGCGCCCGACTGACGATCTATCTTGTAAATGTTGTCAATACCATTAAAGTTTGCTTTGACAAGGATATTCATACCCGGAAGGTATTGAGGTCGTTCGTATTGTTGGTTGCCCCAAGGGGTCAGGTTTGTTATTTTATCATTTTTTAGATCAATCTCACAGAGTGCCGTTCCAATTTCTGAAAGGCGGATCGCGATGATTTTATCGCCTGTGGCATTAAATGCAGGATGCTGAAGCTGCTCGGACCCCGGGGTTTTTATACGCTTGATTACAGAGCCGTTTTTAAGGCTTATGAGCGTAAGATAGCTTGTGTTGGATAAATCTACTTCGATGCAGGCGATAGACTCTTCTATGGGGCTAAATACGGGTGAGTAATACCTGGATTGCTTGGTAAGTGTTTTAATTTCTCCAGTTTTCCGGTTCATTAAGTTGATGACACTGTATGTTCTCTTATTATAACGTAGATCTTTCCGGAGTTCATCCCATACGATGTATGTGCTGTTAATGTCGAAATGCGGTGTCAGCTGGATGCCTGTTTTTACAAGTTGTGCTTCCGATTTCTTATCGTTGTCATAAGTATATATCGCATTTGTTTTTTCTGGATTTTGCTTGATGAAGTAAATCAAATTTCCACTTGATTTTGGTAATAGATTGTTGTTGTAATAGCGGTTATTTTGACCAGAAATTTCAACGTAATTTTGGGCGGAATAATTTGCTGTTTTTGCCTTCCATATCGTGTCCAATTTTGCGATCGTTTTGTTAAATAAATAACTGCTATTTCCACCTATTTTTTTCTTCAATACACGATTGATATTATAGGGGTAGAGCGGCCGTTTGTTGAGCTCTGAAAATAAATCTGCTTCGTAATTTGATGGCAGTTCAGACTTCAGCGTTGATGTCATCAGGTAGCCAATGGTGTAGTAACTGGGGACAATATCCTTAAAGGATCCGAGTAAGTATTTGTTGAAACTGTAGTTGTGTTTCGATTGGAAGTTGGCTTTGATCGGCATTTCAAAAGAAGGCAATCGCCCCCTTCCGCCATGAGAATAAATGGTTTCAGTTAGTGTGGCGTCACCCTCAAAAAACCAGGAGGGAACTGTAAGTCCATAATAAGCTAAGGCTAATTGTTCAAAAAAAGGAGCTTTCAATTTTCCTGTCAATTTGTCAAATTGACTAACGTGTCTAGACTCGTGGAGGATCAGATTAGGTAGCCAAGTTTGGTTGTCGGGTTCAGCTCCGGCGGTGCTATAGAGTTCGGATTTGCGAGGAGATAATTGCACAAAACCATTTGTCTCTAGGTTCGTGTTGTGTATAATGAAAGGAATTTTTCGAGGTGTTATTCTGTAATTTCTACTCGTTGTGCGCAAGGAGTTGTGGACCTGATTTGCTAGGGTAGGGGCTTTGTCTTTCATCTCTTCAGGGAAAATGAGTTTAAAATTAGGTGTCTCAATTTTGAACCATTTCTGACTTAAGGGGGCTTGGCTATCCTCAAAAAACTGTGCAAAAGCACTTTTTGAAGATATTGTTAATGTTAATAGTGTTAAAGTGCTGGTAATTATATTTTTATACTTCATTTATATGGCTATTTTTCGATTTGCTATTTTTTTTAGCTAAATTTTTTGATTTTATATAAATCTTATGTTTTTATTGATGTTATAAATATATTGATTTGTATATAGTTATGGTTTTATTGTGTTTATGTTTTTTGCTGTCTATTTGTTGTTTTTTATTGATTTTAGTGAGCTGCTTTCGTCGTGGAAATTTGTTTTTCAACTGGAAAGAAGTATGTGACGAATATACTTAAATATTCATCCATAAGATAGCGCGTGTCAAAAAATATTTGGATATTTTTTGCAGCTAAGAATTTACAGATGAGGTCTGACGAAGCTGCAGTTCTTGTAGTGTTGTACTTGTGGATCCTTCAAATTTTGTGATGGGTTTTATAAAGGAAAAAGCCCGGGGGAAGATTTTATTGAGAAGTGGCCCTTCCATTTTTCTTGATCGAATCCTGGGTTGTTTTTGTGATACATTTGATAATGACAAAATGTCTTTCTTTAAAAGAACTGCATTTGCTCGGTGCATGATTGAAAGAGGGATTTTACCACAGTTTCGATATCTTTTTATTATTTATTTTTTTATTCAGAATTTACTTTAAAAAAGCGATTTTTGTAACATATAATTTTTTACCGATGTAGGATTTTAAAATCGAAAGGAAGATATGGAAGAACTGGAAATGCAGGTAAGTCAAATAGAACAATTGATAGCAAATGAAGACTTTGTTGGGCTGGAGGAATTCCTAAATGAATTGAATATTTCTGAAGTAGAGGAGCTGATTGATGAACTGCCTGAACATGGTCCACTCTTTATCGAATCCTTAAATTTAAATCGTGCGGTAAACGTTTTTCGTATCCTGGATTTTCCTACTCAAAATCGAATTTTTAAAAGACTTTCTAAGGCTAAAATAAGTGCATTAATTAATGAATTACCTCCTGATGATCGGACCTCTTTTTTCTCCGAAATGAAGGATGATATTAAGCATTTAATATTACTATTACCGCCTAAAGATCGGGTTGAGGCGCTCGCATTATTGGGATATCCTGAAGATAGTGTTGGACGGTTAATGACGCCAGATTATATTACGGTAAAAGCACACTGGAGTATCGAAAGAATATTAGGGCATATCCGTCGATATGGGAAAGATTCTGAGACCATAGACGTGCTTTATGTCATAGATTCAAATGGTAAACTGATCGATGATATTCGTATTAAAGATGTTTTGATGGCGGAGCCCGAAACAATTGTAGGGGACCTTATTGATTACCGCTTGATTTCCCTGAATGCTTATGATCCGCAGGAGGAAGCCATTAATATTTTCCGGATGAACAATAGGGTTGCGCTTCCGGTTGTGGACGGGCAGGGGGTGATGCTTGGGATCGTTACCGTGGATGATATCTTATGGTTGGCCAATGAAGAGTATACGGAGGATATGCAGCGTATTGGAGGGACTGAGGCGTTGGATGAACCCTATTTGGATGTTTCTATTAAAAACCTCGTGAAAAAGCGGGCTGGCTGGTTGATTGTTTTATTTCTGGGACAGTTGTTGACTGCGACGGTCATTGAGCATTTCGAAGAGCAGATGGCAAGTGCCATCATGTTATTCGCTTTGATGCCGGTCATTATTTCCAGTGGTGGCAATAGTGGCTCACAGGCTTCGACATTGATCATCCAGGCGATGGCATTGGGTGAGGTGACTCTTTCGGATTGGTGGCGTGTTATGCGCAGGGAGATATTGTCCGGTCTGCTGCTTGGGCTTATTTTGGGTGCATTAGGCTTTTTGAGGATTATGGCCTGGCAGTCATTTGCGCATACCTATGGTGAATATTGGGTATTGGTCGCTTTAGTGATTTCATTATCCTTGATCGGTGTTGTTCTGTGGGGGTCGCTTATGGGTTCGATGTTACCCTTTGTGATGAAAAGATTGGGAGCGGATCCGGCGAGCTCATCGGCACCATTTGTATCCACGTTAGTTGATGTTACAGGTCTTCTCATTTATTTCACGGTGGCGACACTCATCCTGAAAGGGGTGTTGCTCTAAGGTCCGTTTGATTTGATTCGTTGGGAGCAATCGCTAAAGGTGTCTTTTTATGTGGCAGTAAAACCTGGATTATGCTGTTTGAATTGCTTGAAGGAGGTTTTTGCCCATGATTCCATAAAAGAAAAATAAATTATTCTTGTTGGATTTTAGGAAGTTGTAAAAAATGTGTTCAAAAAATTTGTAGTATTCTAATAATCTTCCGATACTTGCATCACGGAAACGCGATAGAGTCTCCCGAAAAATTGAAAAAATACTCCTGAATAGCTCAGCAGGTTAGAGCATCTGACTGTTAATCAGAGGGTCGCTGGTTCGAGCCCAGCTTCAGGAGCAATTAGAAACTTACATAACCGGAGTTTTTAAAGTATTTAGTTTTTCATTCCTGAATAGCTCAGCCGGTTAGAGCATCTGACTGTTAATCAGAGGGTCGCTGGTTCGAGCCCAGCTTCAGGAGCAANNAAATTCCTGAATAGCTCAGCAGGTTAGAGCATCTGACTGTTAATCAGAGGGTCGCTGGTTCGAGCCCAGCTTCAGGAGCAATATTGAAACCGGCTTTATGCCGGTTTTTTTGTTTACCATGCTTATTAAAAAACTATGAGTTTAGTAATTATTGGTACGGTGGCTTTTGATACAATTGAAACACCGTTCGGTAAAACTGACAAAATTCTAGGTGGTGCCGGTACCTTCGCGGGTATAGCGGCATCCTATTTATGTGATCAGATCAAATTGGTCAGTGTTGTTGGAGAAGACTTTGGAAGCTCCAATCTTGCACTTATAAAAGATCATGGTATCGATGTTTCAGGTGTTCAGATAGTTCCGGGGGGACAAACATTTTCTTGGTCCGGAAGATATCACAATGACATGAATAGCCGCGACACGTTGGCGACTGACTTAAATGTACTGGCAGATTTCGACCCGATTATTCCTGATAGTTATCAGGACTGTGAGTATCTTCTGCTCGGGAATCTAACACCTCAGGTGCAGTTAACGACGTTGGCCCGTCTAAACAGGAAACCAAAACTAGTGGTGCTGGATACGATGAATTATTGGATGAATGTTGCCTTGGACGATTTAAAGAAAGTTCTCCAAAAGGTTGATGTCTTGACGATCAATGACGCTGAGGCTAGACAACTATCAGGTGAATATTCTCTGGTCAAAGCCGCAGAAGTTATTTTGGCAATGGGGCCAAAATATTTAATCATCAAAAAAGGCGAACATGGTGCATTGCTTTTTGGTGAAAATCAGATTTTTTCTGCGCCAGCACTACCTCTAGCCGATGTATTTGACCCTACAGGAGCAGGAGATTCTTTTGCAGGTGGTTTTATCGGCTATCTTGCCAAAGTGAAAAGCATCAACTTTAACAACATGAAAAACGCGTTGATTTTTGGGTCTGTATTGGCTTCCTTTTGTGTAGAGAAGTTTGGGACAGATCGTCTCGTAGAGCTCACCGATGGAGACATACAGAAGCGTCTGAATGCCTTTGTTGCGCTGTCACAGTTTAGTCTATAAGTTCTAATTAGCCTTTCAAGATTCCAATAACCTCGAATTTAGAAAATACAGTATCTGAATGAGGAGCATCTATGAGCTCCTCAGTTAGATCTTGGCCTGCCCAATGTTCATAGTGCAAGCCATTTTTCCAAAGCCTACTATCACTCACATCATAGATATAACTATTATAAGCCACCCAAATTTGCGGCTTATCTTGTCCATTTCGCAATGCGAGCTGGCTCTTACTATATTCGGGTAATCCTTCTTTTTCCATCACAATCTGTAAGAAGGCGAAGATAGAAAAAACTAGGCGACTTTATAAGCTGATAGTGACCGTTTCATTAATTTCCGTGCCACATGTATTCTTGTCTTTACAGTTCCGATAGGGATGTTTAAATGTTCTGATATCTCATGGTATTTAAATCCTTCGAAATAGAGGGAAAAGGGGACGTAGTATTCTTCTGAAAGATTAGACAGGGCTTCGTGAATATCCTCCATGACAAACTTACTTTCTCCTTGGTTGCTTGAAGCGGATATTAATAGATTTGAATTGGAGATATCCTCATCCTTTGTAATAAAGGAGTTCGTTTTTACAATCCGTCTATAGTTATTTATAAACGTATTTTTCATGATGGTATAGAGCCATCCTTTTAGGTTAGTGCCCTCTTTAAAATTTTTGAAATAGGTTACAGCTTTGAGGATGGTGTCCTGTACAAGATCATTTGCATCTTCATAGTCGCTGGTAAAATTTCTGGCGTAGAGTTTTAGTGAGTCCGATTGCTCAATAACCATGCTGTCAAATTCATTCTTTGTCATAGCTTAATGAATTATAACTGTTCTTTTTAGAAAACAGTAAGTTTATAAATGCGGTTCGTTAAGTATGAGGCAAATAATGCGCCAAAATCCTTAAAAAATGGATTTCTTAATGTAATTTTAAGATTATTTTAAGGCATGCAATCGTGTGCGTGTATTAACCCTAAGTAAATAAGACGGGCTTTAGTTGATGTTGAGATGAAATAGAGGCTATATTATTGTTCTTTTAAGTTTCTAAGCGATACAAATATTTTTTTTGATTCTTTACAATAAATTAACTTCGCGCTCGAGCGTAATGCCAAATTTGTCTTGTACATCTTTAATAATCTGGACAGAAAGGTTGTAAATTTCCTGACCGCTAGCATGTTGTCTATTTATTAGTACAAGCGCCTGATTTTTCCAGACACCAGCTTGACCATAATCTTTTCCTTTCCAGCCGCATTGTTCTATTAACCATCCGGCGGCCAGTTTTGTTTGTTGGTCGGGCATCGGATAATGTGGGATCGCTGGATAAAGTGCCAATAACCTTTCAAAATTATCCGCAGCGATTACAGGGTTTTTAAAAAAGCTTCCAGCGTTGCCAACTGTGCTTGGGTCCGGTAGTTTTTCCACACGAATTTTTGATACTATGGTTGCGATATCAGCGATGGATGGTTGAGTTATATTTTCTTTTACGAGTTCAGCTTCAATGGCACCGTAGCTTGTATTTATTTTAGGTGTAAGACTTAGTTTATAGGTTACCTCCGTAATAATAAAGCGGCCCTTGTACTCCGTTTTAAAAATACTGTCGCGGTAGGAAAAATTGCAGTCTTCCTTTTTGAATGTTTTAAATGTGCCCAGTTTGGTGTCAAAAGCTTCGCAGGTATGAAAAACATACATTAATTCGGCCCCATAAGCACCGATATTTTGTACGGGCGATGCACCTACAGTTCCGGGAATAAGAGCCATGTTCTCTATTCCTGCATAATTTTGCCTGATGCAATGCCAAACAAAGTCATTCCAAATCTCCCCGGCTTTTGCGGTGACATATACATGATCCGATTCAATTTTGGCCTGTATACCTTTGCTGGCCATTCGGATAATATACCCATCAAACGGTTTGGTGAATAAAACATTGCTTCCCGCGCCAAGAACAAAAAAGTTTTTGTTGAAAAGCCCTTGTTTAAAAATTTCGGTCAATGTCTCGTTATCATTCACTTCGATCAAGAAATTTGTCTTTTCTTCTATTCCAAATGTATTGAAAGGTTTCAAAGAGATATTCGATTGAATGTTTAATTCCATATTGACTTTAGTTTTCAAAAATTCAAAAAAATCCGCTATCTTTAGCATGATAATCGGTAAAGATAGTATAAACCGTTTATTTAACGATAAAAAATATAAGTTTAATGGGTAACGCAGATGTAAAAAGGATCAAAATTCTAGAAGCTGCAACAAGGCGCTTTGCACACTTTGGAATGGCTAAAACGACAATGTCGGAGATTGCTAAGGATCTTAATTTTTCAAAGGCACTGCTTTATTATTATTTTCCCGACAAGAACAGCCTGTATTCTGCTGTTTTTGAGTATGTTATCGATAAGATGATTGAGGAGATCGAAACAGTTATCGACAAAGGTGGAAATTTTGAAGAAATCATGATGTACTCCATTGATATGCGTGTCAAGGCAATCAATCAATATTACAATTTGTTTGAATACACCATGAAGATGGTCAAAGAACTTCCGGATGAATTGGAACAAGTATTCAAAGAATCTTATCTGCGGGAGGTTGAAATCATTGAAAAAATTCTGAAGATTGGAATAGACGCCCAGGAGATCCAGGTAGATGATCTCAACGAGACTGCCCGTATTTTATTGTATTCGTTATTTGGTATGCGAATGGGGATCTTGAAAGATATGAAAAATATGCTCTTCCCCACGAAAGAAGAATTTGATCATATCCTCAGTTTACAGAAGAAAATGATGAAAATCTTCTTAAATGGTTTGCGGTATCAACAGCGTTAAATCGGCATTGTTTGTATATGTTCGATGATCTGCCTGGCGTGGATACGTGAATTTTCAATAAACCAAAGGTGGGTATTTAATCCACCACAGACAACCCCTGCTAAGTATAGGCCTTTTATGTTTGTTTCCATTGTCTGCTCATTGTGGCAAGGGATGCAAGGAGCTTGTTCTGGGATGTCAACTCCTATTTTGCGTAGAAAGTCAAAATTTGGCCGATATCCGGTCAGCGCAAGTACAAAATCATTTTCGATCTCCAGGATGCCTGTCGGTGTTTGAATGATGGCGCTTGTTTCGGTAACCGCTGTTAATTCACTGTTGTAAAGTACATCAATTTCTCCCGCAGCAATTCTATTTTCGATATCCGGCTTTACCCAATACTTGACTCTTGGGCTGATTTCATTGCTCCGAATGACCAATGTTACCTGAGCACCTTTTCGAAATGTTTCCAGGGCAGCGTCTATGGATGAATTGCTTGCTCCAACAACAATTACTTTCTGTCCGCTGTAGTAATGCGGATCATTGTAATAGTGTCGTACTTTACCAAGTTCTTCTCCGGGGATATTGAGTAGCATAGGGATGTCATAGAAACCCGTAGCAATAATGACTTTTTTTGTCGTGTAATTGCGTTTATTGGTTTTGACGTTAAAATAAGCAGGATCTTTTTTTGTAATATCCAATACTTCTTCAAACAGGTGGGTATCTAGTTCAAATTTTTGCTGGATACGTCTGTAATATTCCAGCGCTTCGATTCTTCGGGGTTTTGGATTGGTGGTCACAAAGGGAATGTCCCCAATCTCCAGTCGCTCAGAAGAAGAAAAAAAGGTCATATTTTGCGGATAGTTATAGAGCGAATTGACTAAACATCCTTTTTCCAGAATAAGATAGTTGAGATTGGCCTGTTTTGCTTCCAGGGCACAGGCGAGACCGATGGGGCCTCCGCCAACAATAATGATGTCATAGGAGGCTGTTATATGTTCACTCATAATGTAAATTTCGTGAATTTTTGAGATAAATTAGCTTGCCAGTTTAGATAATTCCGTTGCTTGTTCGGCGGCACTTTTATCATGGAGATCCCGAACAATCTTATTTAAGTCCTGGGCAATCTTGTATAGGAATTCCAATTGCTCTTCCAATAGTTTTCCGTCAGCAGAATTGATGTCGCTATTGTCGAAGCGATGATTCGATATTTCGATTTCCATGGGCGAAAATACGCTACTGGAATCTGATGAATAAAGCAATTGAATAGATTGGTCCAGGCTATTTAATATTTTCCGTATGGTCCGAACATGGTCTTTGTTGAGGTAGTTATTGTCCATTTCATCCAGATGGTTCATCAGTGTAACAGAAAAGGAGGCCAGAATATGGTTGAATATGACAAACTTATTGACCTCTTTGCTGTATTTTTGCCTTTTTTTTGGTTCAGTCAGCATACGTTGAAAAGTGGAACCCATATTTGCGGTTTCGACATAAACGGCTTTTCTTGCTAACTTGTAATCTGTAATCGATGGCGCCTGGCCTGCAATTTCCTTTAATGCCTGAAAGATATAATTATAATTGGCGATCAAAAGCTTGCGCATGGATTCCTTCACTTGCATGCTTTCCCAATTCGGGAAAATAATATAGCTGGAGAGGAAGGCGATCATTCCCCCAATAAATGTGTCCAAGATCCTTTCTTTGGTTACTTCTAGCGTATTGGAACTGATAAAACTGAACATGATCAATACATAAGGCGTCATGAAAAGTACAGCAACGACATAATTGACTCTAAATAAGCTGTATGCTGTCAGGAAGAAAAACACCAGCAGTACAAATAGTATGGTTGGATCATGTATCGTCAATAGGATGCCGGCTCCGATCAATCCACCGATGGTCGTTCCGATAAGGCGTTGTATATTACGTTCTTTCGTAAGGCCAAAACCGGGTTTTAGTATAACCATGATCGTCAGCAGTATCCAGTAGACATTGTTGGTGATATTGGTTGTCTCAAAAACGTAGTAGGTGACCGACATCACGATTGCCATGCGGCAGGCATGTCTAAAAATTGTCGATTTTAAGGTCAGGTTTTCACGGAATTTCTTCAGGTCGATGGCTGAACTTTGTACGAAACGTTTGGCGTCATCAATTTCTTTCTTTTTGACGTCGTCAGGTTGCAGGTGAGAATAGCCGTAGATATTTTTTATACGACGGACCAGGTCACGTAAATTGATCAGTACTTTACGCAGGGCAAAGGTGCTGTATTGATTTTCTTTGTCAAGCTGGTCGATTTTAGCATGGAGACGTGTGAGGTCTGCATCGAAATCATAGAGGGGTTTGGGCTGAATATTCGTGTTGAGCTGGTAGGCCAAATTGTCGAGTTCGTTCGTGTATTTTAAAATAACGTTCTTGAAGTCCTCTAGGATACCCGTTGGGCCGAAACGTTCGCTAATCGTATTGTAATCATAGTGCGCAGCCATACTTTGCTCAAATAGATCGACGATATCGTTAAAGATCAAGGTGAGATACCGCCCTACTTTTGTGGTGTCTTTAATTGATCTTTTGCTCTGAAACAGCAGGTCTCTGACGTTTTCCTGATGTTGGTTCACTTCAACCTGTTTGTCAATCAATTTCAGGTAATTTTTGTCATTATCAATTTTCGCATCGTAAAAATTAGCTTTCAATCGAATATAATCGGCAACATAACGGATGGTTTCTGCAAGTTCCTGTTCGGCTAAACGATAGGGGCGTACCTGTGTAATAGAAAGACTGATCGCAATATACCAGAGTCCACCAAGGGTGTAAAAACCCAGATAACTGATGGCTTGATCCAAGGGATAGTGCGTCTGCACGTGGATTAGCATCATCAATATGCACATTAGGCCAACATTGGCTGCCCGGCTATTGAATACGGCAAACATGGCAAAGATAAAGCAGGCGATTCCGATGAAAATGGCAAGGAGATATACATTTTGATTGACAATATTAGTCAGGATAAATGTCAGGGTGGTCAGTATGGCCCCGGCAAACATACCTTTTCGTCTATGGCTTGGTGCTCCGGGCGTATCGGATAGCCCGACCAAAAGGGCGCCCAGGGATACAATGGTTCCATTGGTAAACTGGCCTATGGTGGCAAAAATGAGGACAGGTACAATGCATCCGATGGTAATTCGCAGTCCATCCGCAAAATATTGACTATAGAAAAAACTTTTTATTTCTTGTGTCTGTTTCATAATGTATAGCACAAATATACGAGATAAGGCTATATTAGCCTGAGGTTTCCCTGCTTGTTGCGATAATATACCAAAAACGAAAAATTACGAATTTTCATTAATATCTTTATAATATTTTGATGTTTTTTTTGATTAATTTATATTTTTTTATTTGTTTAAATATAATATTGCTATATTTGGTGCGTAGGGTAATTTCAGATAATACAGAAAATCAAGAGTCGCCTAAACTCTCTTGACCATTTTTCAAAGATTTAAATATGAAGCAAAGTAAAAATGAAGCCGTCTTTCAGGACGAGGTATTGACACGCTTTGAGCTTTTTAAAAGTTTGTTTTTAACATTGCCATTCCAACGTGTTAAGGATACAGGTACTTTATTGCCATTTTTTGCAAAGCAATGTGAGAAGGGGGTTGACCAACATTTAACTCCAGATGAGATTATAAAGAGTTTTTTTGATCAGCATGAAGAGTTTTCTTCGGAAGAACAGCGTATTGATTTATTGTTTCGTTTTGTGCAGTATATAGAACGCCAGGTGGTATTGTTTGATGCGATAGAGGATTCATCATTTCAAATGGTGGGCCGCGGCGACGATGAAAATGTATTGGGTGCATTGATCAAAAATGCCGAAGGCAATGGTGACATGCGACGCAAAATCGTTTCCAAATTAAAGGATTTCTCCGTTCGTCTGGTACTGACAGCACACCCTACTCAATTTTATCCAGGGCCAGTACTGGGGATTATCAATGATTTGATTGATGCGATAAAGACTAATGATCTTCATAGCATACATTTATTACTGCAACAGCTTGGCAAGACGCCATTCATCAATAAAAATAAGCCAACACCGGTAGATGAAGCTGCCAGTTTAGCCTGGTTTCTGGAAAATGTATTTTATAAAGTCGCTTCAGAGATCCAGTCTTTTATTGACGATGAATTGGATGTCGATACGGAGGAAGTAAAACAACTGATCGAATTGGGCTTTTGGCCAGGAGGAGACCGTGACGGAAATCCAAATGTCAGCGTTGAAAGCACCAAGAAGGTGGCGGCTTTATTGCGTACTATTTTGTTTAGATGTTATTACCGCGATTTCCGTATTGTACGACGCCGCATTACATTCAGAGGGGTCGAAGAGTATATGGAGAACTTGCAGACCTTGTTTTACGACAATAGCTTTAATCCTGTTGAAAACCCCGCAGATGAAACGGATAACATTATTACGAACTTAAAAGCTATTAAAAATGTTCTGGAAGAATATCACAATGGTCTTTTTGTTGAGATTGTCGATGACTTGCTTCGTAAGGTAATGACATTCGGTTGTTTTTTCACGACTTTAGATATTAGACAGGATAGCCGTATCCTACGTGAAGCAACAAATTATTTGATTCAACAAAATCAGGAGGCCACCGGCGTTCCATTGAATTATTTGGAACTGAATGAAGCGGATAAACAAAAGGCGTTGAAGTTTAAGGAATTGGATCTAAGTGTAGGTGATGATGCCGATCCATTGACAAAAGACACCTCTGGCGTAATCAAATTGCTTAAGGAGATCCAACGTTCGGGGTCTGAGCGCGCTGCACAGCGTTTTATTATTAGTAATTGCCAGCAAGCAAGTGATATCCTTGGATTGCGTCAGTTGTTTTTGTGGTCTGGCTGGAAGAAAGATGCATTAACAATTGACTTTGTACCACTATTCGAAACAGTGGATGATCTGACCAGAGCTGCTGATGTCATGAAAACGCTATATAGTAATAAAGAATATAAGGCGCATCTGAAACGCAGAGGAAACAAGCAGACCATTATGCTGGGCTATTCGGATAGCACAAAAGACGGAGGATATCTGATGGCAAACTGGTCAATCTATAGAGCGAAAATAGAGTTGACGGCCATCTCGCGTGAATATGATATTGATCTTGTCTTTTTTGACGGCCGTGGTGGACCTCCGGCACGTGGAGGAGGTAAAACACAACGTTTTTATGCTTCCATGGGTAAGGAAATTGCTAATGATCATATTCAATTAACGATACAGGGACAGACGATCAGTAGCCAATATGGCTCGTTGGATACGGCTCGATTTAATATCGAGCAGCTCCTACATGCCGGTATTATCTCTGATTTAAAACAACGGGTAGGGGATACGCTGACCAAACATCAGCAAGAAATTATTGATAAATTGGCCGAATTGAGCCATCATAAATTTATGGATCTTCGTACCAATAAGTTGTTCTTGCCTTATCTGGAAACGATGTCTCCGTTGAAAGCACTTTCATCCATCAATATTTCAAGTCGTCCCGTGAAAAGGAATTCGGGACGTGAGTTGCGTCTTGAGGATTTACGGGCGATCAGTTTTGTGACTTCGTGGAGCCAGCTGAAGCAAAATATCCCTGGATTTTATGGGGTAGGGACTGCTTTGCAATGGGCCGAGAAAAATAATCTATGGAAAGACGTGCAGCAGCTGTATGTTTCTTCGGGCTTCTTCCAGACTTTGATTGACAATTGTATGATGTCCATGACCAAATCTAATTTTGATATCACAGCTTATATGAAGGACGATAAGGTGTATGGTGAATTTTGGAAAAATCTTCACGCGGAATACCAGATTACCAAAGAGTATTTGTTAAAACTCAGCGGAACATCTAAATTGATGGAGAACTACCCCGTCGATCGTGAGTCAATTTTGGCGCGAGAAAGCATCGTATTGCCTTTGTTGGTGATCCAACATTATGCGATTCGTGCACTCAATTCGGATAAATTAGATGAGGCACAGCGTGAGGATTATTCAAAACTGATCGCACGCACAATATTCGGTGTGATTAATGCGGGAAGAAATGTTGCTTAATTTTTGCTTCTTTTCGCTGATTAGGTTTCGAAGAATGTATATTTTATCTACTTTTGTATAATTAACAAAATTGATATGAAGATTAATAAGTTATTTATTGTAGCTGCTTGTGCGAGTACTTTATTTGCGTCTTGTGGTGAAACAGCTGCAAATAGACAGCGTCAATATGCCAATGCATCTTTAGCAGATGGCGATGCCTTTGCCATGATTAAATTCGTTGGTGAGGAAGGAAACTATTTAGTAAATCTTGCTGATGTGGCTGCAAAGCAATCCGCATCAACAGAGGTGAAGAATGTAGCAGCTAAAATTAAAGAAGCTTACGCGACTGTATTGCCCGAGTTGGATGGTTTGGCAAAAGAACTGCATGTAGGTGATGCACAACGTGGTGTGCCTGCTTTTCAAACTCCGGCGTCAATCGGATCAGATAGCACTGCGGCATTCAATGATAAAGCGTTTTTAGCATTGGTATTGGAAAAACAAGGTGAGATCAATAGCAGATTGTCTCACGAAGAACATAACACCAACAAAGAGGTTATTCATATTTCGGAAGAATCTTTGAAGAAAGTTGAAGAAATCTATAAATTGGCTGGTGGTAAAGTTGAAGGGCACGGTCATCACTAAGTAGCGACTATATAAGAAGAAAAAGGAATATTTACTCCGGTGAATATTCCTTTTTTTATGCGATTGTTTCCTTGTCATTCCCTGTAGATAAATGATTGGTCTATACCAATTGCAAATAAGACCGCTCTGAAAACGATAGAACTGCACGGAGATCTTTACTGGGATTTTCAAAAGATTTCTGAGTCTCATTTTAAACGCTGTAATTCAATATGGAGTTTATTTTTCGAGGTGGGAATAGATCCGGTTTTCCATTCATGCAGGAGAATCAAAAAAGAAATAATTTGTTGAGTTGTTAAATTAATAATAACTTAACATTACTATAATGCAGTTGTTAATAACTGTGTTTATTTTAGCATGATTTAATCAAATAATATATAAGAAACAACATAACGTGAGATACGCTGCTATAGATATAGGCTCCAATGCGGTCCGTCTTTTGATCGCTGATATCATTGGCCAAAAGGATCAATACAATTTTAAAAAAAATACGCTTTTACGTGTTCCTTTACGTCTGGGCGATGATGCATTTATTCAACAGGAAATTTCTCCCCGAAAGGCGGAGAGCTTGATAAAAACAATGAAAGCATTTCGTGAATTGATGGATGTTTATCAAGTGGAAGACTATATGGCTTGTGCAACGTCTGCGATGCGTGATGCCAAAAATGGTCCGGATATTGTTGCGGAAATTAAGAAAAATGGGATCAATATAGATATTATCGAGGGGGCTAAGGAAGCTGAGATTATCTACAATAGCCATTGGGATAATAAGATGGAAAAAGATAAAGTATATCTTTATATTGATGTAGGTGGTGGTAGCACTGAATTGTCTTTATTTGCGAATGGTGTTCTGGTAAATTCCAGGTCCTTTAATCTAGGTACGATACGTATTTTGGATAATCAGGATAAAACAGAGACCTGGGACGAGCTCAAAGAGTGGGTCCGGAGCAATACGCATATGTATAAACAGGTCATTGGGATCGGAACAGGAGGCAACATCAATAAATTGGCCCGGTTGTCTGATGAAAAAGTTGATAAGCCATTATCATACGCCAAATTAAAAGCTGTTTATGAGCATTTGGCTTCATTTTCTTTAAAAGAACGTATTATTTTATTGGGACTCAACGAAGATAGAGCTGACGTCATCATACCTGCAAGTGAGATTTTTCTGACGATTATGAAGCATGGCAGGCTAAAACAGATCATTGTACCCCGTGTTGGATTGGTTGACGGAGTAATTAGAACCTTGATCAATAGGAATTTAGTGAAATAAAGCATTAAAAAGCATTTTTCGCCTTGCAAAAGAAGGAAAAATATTTATTTTTGTGATACCAAAGGCGAATATGAGCCCAGGTGGCGAAATTGGTAGACGCACCATCTTGAGGGGGTGGCGCTCGTATGGGCGTGGCAGTTCGAATCTGCTCCTGGGCACTTAAAAAAGGCCAAATCTTAATTAAAGATTTGGCCTTTTTTCTATTTCAACGATCCCATCTTTTTTAAAAGAAGAGATTGGATCAAGCATAAGATTGAACTTATGAATTGCTATTTCTCACTGATTTCTTTCAGTATTTGTAATGCTTTTGGCCATGTTTCGTCAAAGTAATCCAAATACTCTTCATTGGTGTCCACATCGATCTTTAATAGGGTTTTACTGCCAAGATCCTCAAAGGTGTAATTTTCAAACGAACCGGCCCAGTCTTCGACTGCGGGTCCTTCGGTAATCTCTTTGCCTTTGTCTAATATACCGTAATGACGAATGGATATGTATTTATTTGGAATATGATCGGCTATCTCTGCAACCATACCTTCTTTTTCACCATCTTTATTAATGCCTATAAAATAAATCTTGGCACCCTTTTCCCAGCTACCTTCAAAGTCAGAAGTTGGATTGAAAGCAGCCGTCCACTTTTTATAGGTTTCTTTATCGAGCATGGTTTTAAATACATGATCGACCGGCGCGTCGATGGTGATCTGATAATTCATTTTCTTCATATTCTTATTGTTTAGGAAAGTTAGGATCTGCTTTTACCTCTGCAATCTGTTTGGTATGTCGAGCACAATGTGCGGCAATAAACATTAAACCTTGGTAACCGTCGACGACGCCTGTCGGGTAATCGTTGATATGACTGCGCAGGTCTTTTGCATCCGCTTTCGTAATGTAATCGATCACTGGTTGTCGCGCAGCACGAAAATCAGCCAATGCCGTTTTTGAATCTTTGTATATACCGGTTGGTTGAAGTTCTTTTGGAGCCTGAAATTTATGGCTTCGATCTGTAATTGTCGTTTTTAGATTGTCGTCGGTCATTTGCACCTCGCTCTTTCTTTCGGGCTGTGGCGCCTTGGTCAATGCGGCCTTTGCCATGTCAAATATCATTCGTTCAGATAGTACAATATGTTCCAGGCATTGGCTGATTGACCATTTGTCCGGAGCAGATTTAAATTGTAACTGAGCTTCACTGAGTCCTGAAACTTGTTTTTCGAGTTCGTTCGTCGTCTCATTGAAGTACTGCAATAGGGAATCTGTGCCCTCTTGCTCTTTTGTGCGTGTAGTTTGCTCAATTGCTTCAATAGCATCGTGCTGACTTGCTGCTTGCCTTGGAACTGGGGTTGATGAAAGGAGTACTGCGCTAAAGCCGGCAATCGCTATCATATTCATAATCTTGTACATGTTTATAATTTTTTTAATTGTTAAACGTCACTTTCTTTTTACAATTATAATTCATTTTTGTTTTTTTATTCTTTTCATAAGGCAAGAAATAGGATAGGATGTATGCCTTTAAAGACTGCCTTTTTTACGATAGTAAATCTAAAAATGCTTATGAAATGTTAAATTTAATTTATAATAAGAATAGGCCGGAATCAATAGGAGGACTTAATGGCTTATTTAAAAGGACTATAGGTAAGATTTATTTTATATATTTTCAATTTTCAAANNTTTGAAAATTGAAAATATATAACTAACTTTAATTCAGATGAACAAAAAGGAACAGGTTAAGGTGCGGATTGGTCAGGCCGCAATGGAGTGTTTTGAGCGATATGGCTTGGAAAAGACAACATTGGACGATATCGCAAAAGCGGTTGGATTGAACAAAACCTCTCTTTACTATTATTACAAGAACAAGGAAGATATTTTTATAGAGGTTGCTATCCGTGAAGGGGAATCCTTTATAGGTGCGTTGCAGCAGAGTACATTAAAGAAAAAAGGAGTAGAGCATCAGATTGCCTTTTATCTGGAATCAAGATTGAACTATTATACGAATGTACTGAATATGAATCGGGTATCGGTAGAGTCACTGGATAAGATTTTACCTCGTTTTTTTGAACTGTATGATGCGATGATGGTGCAAGAGAAAGACTTTCTGACAAAGCTTTTAGTGCAAGCCACCGTTCAAGAACAGCTAGATATGGAAGATCCGGATAATACGGCTTCGGTATTGATCAATTTTGCGAATGCGTTAAAGCATAGTACCGAGCAACAAGCAATCCTAAAGAAGCAAGTCGAAATCGACTATACGCAAAGTCTTCGGGATACTAAATTTTTGGTTTCCTTGATTTTTAAGGGAATCAGAAAGCGGGGATGATGACCTGTTTTAGGGAATCATGGATGGGGTAAAGTGAAGCATTGAAGCGAGTATTATACGCTAACCAATATAAACATGAAAAAAATTACCTTATTCATCCAGATTCTCTGTTTCTGCGCTCCACTGTCGTTGGTTGCGCAACAGACGATCAACGGTCGCGTGCGTAACAGCCTGACCGGAGAAGCAGCTTATGCAGTCTCCATACGTATAAAAGACGGTAAAGAAGGCACCTTTTCGGACGATCGAGGTCGTTTTCAATTGAAAACGACCAAAGCTTTACCACTCATCCTATCTATTTCTGCAATCGGTTTTGAACCCAAAGAGGTTGTTGTTGAAAGCTTGGCTTCCACGTTGGAGATTCCGCTGAATGTTTCGCCGATCTTAGGACAGGAGGTGGTGGTTTCTGCAAGCCGAACGGTGCAGACCAAACTTTCTTCTCCGGTAACTATTGAGCAAATCAGTAATAAAGATATTCATAACGCAGCGCAGATAAATTACATGGATATGCTGCAGGGGCTGCGGGGAGTCGATGTTACCGTATCGAGTATTGGTTTTACGAGTGTCACTACACGTGGGTTCAATACGAGTGGAAATACAAATTTTACACAGATTGTTGATGGGATGGACAACCAAGCTCCGGGCTTAAACTTTCCGTTGGGTTCCGTGATTGGCCTGACCCAACTTGATGTCGACAATATTGAGTTATTGTCTGGTGCATCTTCCGCTTTATATGGCTCACGAGGACTCAATGGAACCATGATCGCTACAGGAAAGAATCCATTCAAATATCAGGGATTAAGTGTATTGGTAACTCAGGGGGTCAATCATATAAATCCTAAAAAGAACAATGATCCAGTTCCCGCTTCACCCTACTATGACTGGTCCGTTCGCTATGCCAAGCAGCTCAGTAATCGGATTGCTTTTAAGATCAACGGTCAATATACACAAGCAAAGGACTGGGTCGCCAATGATGAGACAAACAAAAACGGTTTGGGTACAGCGCTCACAGATCCCAATTATAATGGTGTGAATAGGTATGGTGGGGCAACTTCGGTAGATATCAATCCTTTCCTGGAAGCTGCTCTTGCAGGAAATCCGGATTTGAGGCCTATTGTTGAACCTTTACTTGCCCATCCAAATTATGTCTCGCGGACAGGCTATCCTGAGTATGGATATCTCGATAATCGGGCAAAACTTTTTAAGGTGAACGGCGAATTTCGTTACAAAATTTCACCTGATATCGAAGCGATTGCCTCAGCGACTTTCGGTACCGGAAATATTGTGTATACCAATGATACCCGCTATCAGTTGAAAGGATTTAAAGTAGGCCAATACCGTTTGGAGGTACGGAGTGACAAGTGGTTTGTCCGGGCGTATACGACTCAGGAAAATTCAGGCAAAACACTCGTGGCCGGACCGACTGCGCAATATATCAATGAGTCATGGAAGACCAGTTACGATGGCAATGTAGGGGGCTGGTACCCTGAATATACTGCCGGTCTCCTTCAGGCACTGGCCTCGGGAACAGCACTTACAGATGCCCATCTGCAAGGACGTAGTTTGGCGGATCAAGGACGGGCGGAACTAGGTACTGCGCTATTTAATAGACTCAAAGACAGCATTAGTAATACGCCAATTTCTGAAGGGGGAACGTTATTTCTGGACCGAAGTAAGCTATATAATACCGAAGCACAGTATAATTTCTCGGAACATATCAAATTTATGCAGGTCATAGCAGGCGTAAATTGGCGTTTATATAGCCTGAATTCTAAAAATACTTTATTTCCGGATAAGGATAAACCGATTCACGTCAATGAATATAGTGCCTACCTCCAACTCGCGAAAAAGATTATGGAGGAACGGTTGCATATCGCTACTTCTTTTCGGTATGATAAGAATACCTTGTTTGCTCAACCGAAACTTACATCGCGTGCATCAATGGTATACGAAGTGCTAAGACAGAATTATTTACGTTTTTCTTATCAAAATGCGTATAGCTTTCCTTCAAATATTCAGGCGCTCCAAAATACATTGAACGGCTATAATAGTTTTTCATCCGGTGGATCCTCACTATTATTGATCGATAATTATCAATTTGACCGTTATCCTCCTTACACATTGGAAAGTGTGCAAAAATTTCAGGCGACAAATGATCCGAAGGTACTTCAGCAATTTAAGTTTGACAATATAAAACCACAGTCCGTAAATGCTTTTGAACTGGGATATGCAGCCGTGTTTGGTAAGCGTGTCATGGTTGATGTACTCGGTTATTTTTCAACATGGAAGAATTTTATCGGTTATGCCAATGTCGCAAATACACCGGGACTGACGATATCAATGCTTTTAAGGATCATGCAACCTATGTCCAATATAATGTGGCCTTTAATGGTGGAGAAACCGTAAATACATACGGCTATGCCGCAAGTGTGAGTATAGATCTAGGTCGGAATTTTATGACAAAGGCAAACTATTATTCGGACTATCTTAAGAACAAAAATAATAGCCAGATCAACAACTTTAATACACCGAATTATCACGTCAATTTTGAATTTGCAAATAGTGGATTCGGTAAAAAGCAGGTCTGGTCTTTTAGCACATCCCTTCGTTATAAGCCCGGATATTATTATGTTGTTTCCGGCGGTCTTGCTGCGGGACAGGTGCCTAGTTCGACAGTAATTGATGCACAAGTGAGCTATAAGTTTATTAAAGCCCGTTCTGGTATTCGCGTCGGTGGAACAAATATTACGAACAAATACTATTCTACAGGTATCGCAAACCCTCGCATTGGTGCGGTGTATTATGTCACCTATGCTTATAATATTTTTTAACCAAAATAAATCATAAAAAAATAAATCATGAAAGGATATGTAAAAAACGGGCTCATAATGGTGTTCATAAGTTTCGCCTTTTGGAGCTGCAAGAATCAACAAAGTAAAGATTATCATGTGCTGACTTTTGGTCCCGGGCAGGAGGAAGCAATTGAAGAGGCTTTTCTGTCGATTAAAGATAGTACAAATATACATTTGAAATCAGGTAAATATCGTTTTGATAACCTGAGTATAGCCCAGGTCAACCATATTAAAATTGAAGGCGAGGGGCACGAAAAAACCATCATCGACTTTTCGGGCCAGACACAGGGGGGAGAGGGCATCCGTATTACTGATGTCAAGGGGTTGACAATCGGAAAGATGACGATCCGGGATTCAAAAGGTGATCTATTGAAGATAAACAACAGCCAGGACATTATCATTGCAGATCTGCATAGTATATGGAGTTCCGCTGACTCTACCAGTGGCGGATATGGAATTTATCCGGTGCTCTGTAAGAATGTTCTTATCGAGAATTGCTATGCCGAAGGAGCTTCTGATGCAGGTATTTATGTTGGGCAAACCAAAGGAGTCGTGGTAAGAAAATGTAAGGCATCCAAAAATGTAGCTGGCTGTGAAATTGAAAATACGACTGATGCGGAGGTGTATGACAATGAGTTTTATGGAAATACCGCCGGTTTTTTAATTTTTGATTTGCCCGACCTGTCCCAACGGGGCGGACGAGTGAAGGCTTATCGTAATAAGATTTATGATAATAATTTTAGAAATTTTGCAAAAGGAGGTAGTTTTGGGACATTTTGGGGTGTCGGAAATGCCTCTCCCGGAAGTGGAATTATTATCCTTTCCACATCAAATATCGAATTGTATAACAATACGATTGAACACAATAATACTTCGGCTATTACCATAGCTTCTGGTTTTGCTGTGGATGAGAAGGCCGCTGAGCGCATCAATAACAACTACTCGCCAATCCCCTCGCAGATTAAAATCCATGGAAATAAAATAAGCATGGGAGACAAGTTTCCTCAGCCTGCTTATGAACACCGCATTGGCCAATTAATTATTGCTACTGAGGCGCAGCTCAATGTCGTGGAACCCGATCGTTCAGTGAAAAGAATTCCTGCTATTCTATACGATGGTATTTCCAGTAATATTATGACAAATGGTACTGCCCCAAATCCGGATGCTATTTGCATTGATCAGCCCGGCGAAAATATGTTTGTGTCCGCAGATTTTAAACATGCGGGCCAGGGAGACAAATGGAAACCATCAAGCAATGTGAAACCATTTCAATGTAAATAGCCGTGAAAAATATAAAACTAACCCTAGTTGGGATTGTTATTTTGTGTGTGTGCCTTTTGATTTTGCAACAAAGCTGCCGGCAAGGGAAAAATAAATCGGAACAGGTCAGTAGTTCATTCGTGTTTAAAGAAAAGCTTTCTGATTATGGATTTTTCAAGGGAAGGTTGAGTGATCTATTGCCGAAAGAAGGTATTCTCCCTTATGAATTAAGTACACCTTTGTTTTCAGATTATACTGTTAAAGATCGTTTTATTGTTCTTCCTACTGGAAAATCAATTGCGTACACGTCACAAGGACCTTTAGATTTTCCGGATTCAACAATAATCGTTAAAAATTTCTCCTATATCAATGTTCAGGGGCAGAAGATTATTATTGAAACACGTTTATTGGTCAAAGACCCCGCAGATCATAACTGGAAAGTCATGAACTACCTTTGGAATGTGGAGCAATCAGATGCGATTAAGCATATTCGGGGGGCAAAATTGGCGATCACTTTGCTCGATAACAATGGGAATAGGCATAAGACAAATTACATGGTGCCAAATACCAATGACTGTAAGCGTTGTCATAATAATGCATCGAAATTAATGCCAATAGGTCCTAAAGCCCGTAATCTGAATTTTGTCCGTTCAGGCGATTCTGTCAATCAATTGGCTCACTGGAGTACCAGGGGATTGTTGAAAAATATGCCCGACTTAAAACATGTCGCGCAATTGCCGATATGGACGGATAAGACCAAATTTAGTCTCGAAGATCGTTCCCGGGCTTATTTAGATGTCAATTGCGCCCATTGTCATACAAAGGGCGGGGACGCGTTTAATACAGGATTATTCCTCAACTACGAAGAGGATACACCGGCACATCTGGGTGTGGATAAGGCTCCTGTATCAGCAGGAGGAGGAGCAGGTGGATTAAACTATGATATTATACCTGGGGATTCGGAGCATTCTATCTTGTTGTATCGAATGAATAGTATAGAACCCGGGACAGCAATGCCTGAATTGGCCCGAAGTATAATCCATAAGGAAGGTGTGGATTTGATTCGGCAATGGATAGATAATATGCCAAAGAAAAAGTAACATTATTTTCACCTTCCGATTTTATATTAATTCGAATAGCATGATCGATCAAATAGATTCCATATTTCAGCAACAGCAACTCTTTAAAATTGAATTGCGACATAGCGATGTCCATGAACGGATAGAAAAGTTACGCAGATTACGCCGCGTAATTGAAAGCAACGAAGATTTAATTTATGAAGCGCTGGCAAAAGATTTACGCAAATCAAGAAATGAAGCTGCAATAAGCGAGGTATTATTTATTTATGGTGAAATCGAGTTTGCTATTCGTCATTTGCGAACATGGATGCGGCCAAAACGCGTGGGGAGGTCAATGACGAACCTACTGGCAAAAAGTTCGATTGTATATCAGCCCAAAGGGGCTGTTCTGATTATATCTCCCTGGAATTATCCCTTTCAGCTTACCATGAGCCCTTTGGTATCAGCCATTGCTGCAGGTAACTGTATTGTTTTGAAGCCGTCTGAACACAGTCCATATACTGCATCCCTAATTCGGACGATGATTTCCGAAGCATTTGATGTCAAAGAAATCGTTTGTATCGAAGGTGAAAAATCTATAGCGGAGACACTTCTGAAACTTCCTTTTGATCATATTTTCTTTACTGGTAGTTCAATGGTGGGCAAACAGATTATGAGAGCTGCTTCTGACCATTTAAGTTCCGTAACCTTGGAACTCGGCGGGAAATCACCGGTTATACTGGATGAAACAGCTCATCTCGAAAAGGCGGCAAATAAAGTCGCCTGGGGGAAATTGATCAATGCTGGGCAGACTTGTATTGCTCCGGACTATGTTCTTCTCCCGAAAGGATTGCGTGATGAATTTGTAAAACATTATTTAAATGCTGTAAAAAAAATGTTTTTTACAGGGAGTGATGAAATAGACCCGACGCGTTACGCGAAGATTATCAATCAGAAACATGCTGATCGCCTCAGTACTTTGATCGCCAGATCGGTTGAAGATGGGGCAACGTTGGTTGAAGGAGGCCTGCTGTCGGAGGATTTAACTTTAAATCCGACCTTGTTGACAGGTGTTTCTTTGGATAATGCGATCATGAGCGAAGAAATATTTGGTCCCATCCTTCCGATTATAACTTATGACAACTTGGAAGATGCAATTTCTATCGTAAATCAAGGCGAAAAACCATTGGCATTGTATATTTTTAGCGAAAGTAGGCATCATACCCAGCTTATCATCCAACAGATAGCGTCCGGAGGTGTCTGTGTCAATGATGTGCTGATCCATGTCTCTAATCCCCATTTACCATTCGGAGGAGTCAACGGTAGTGGCCAAGGAAGCTGCCATGGTTTTTTTGGCTTCAAGGCATTTTCACATGAGCGTGCTGTAATGCGTCAATCTAAATATGATCTTTCGAAATGGATTTATCCGCCTTATAAAAATGGAATATTTAAATTGCTAAAAAAATGGATTTAGGCTGCTTATTTTTTATACTTGTATATGAATAAAATCAAAAGCATTGTTGTATTTTGCGCTTCCAGCTTGGGCAATTCCACCATATATGAAGATCAGGCGAAATACGTAGGTCATACTTTTGCGCAACGGAATGTTCAATTGGTATATGGCGGTGGACGCGCTGGATTAATGGGCGTGGTTGCAAACGCCGCTTTGGAAAAAGGTGGCTCGGTCATTGGCGTTATTCCCCATTTTTTAAACTCAAAAGAGCGAGAACATCGAGGCGTATCGAAGTTAATCATAGTAGACAGTATGCATGATCGTAAAAGAATCATGAATGAATATGCTGAAGGAGTAATTGCACTGCCCGGTGGATTTGGAACACTGGAGGAGCTTTTTGAAATGACGACCTGGGCGCAACTGGGGTTACATAGAAAACCTGTGGGATTATTGAATATTAACGGGTTTTATGACTACCTAATCAAGTTTATGGATCACATGGTTCATGAAGGTCTTTTAAGGCCGGAGAACCGCGAGATGCTGTTGGTCGGCCAGACAATTGAAGAACTTTTAGATAAGATGGAAAACTATGCCCCGCCGGCAGTAACAAAATGGATCGAAAAAAATGAGATTTAAAAAAACGTTGTTGTTTTAACGGGGGTGCTTTCTAATATGGTCTTCATATGGCTCTTATTCTTTGTGGAGACCATTCTTATTGCATTTTGATATTGTTTCGGAGTTTGTAACAAAAATTCTTTATCTAATTATTTTATAATTCAAAAGCCTTGCTATACCTTTATTAATTACTGCTCCTTTCTATCTTGATGCACGGAGGATTTCATGTGACAGTTATTGCTCTCTCCCAATATGATCCATGAAGTAAAACAAGTTTCCAATGCATTCAATTTGTCTATAGATTATCATGTTATTGTTTCCTGGGATTTACATTTGAAACAGACAAATTTGATTTTGTTTTTACAGGTCTGATAGCCCGGACGTTCCCTTAAACGTTATGCTGAAATATTTCGCTACCTCCTCTGGGGAACTATTGTTTTTTTTGAAATTTACAATTTGATCAATTTTTTCTAGAAAATGGTCAATAGATAATTGGGCAATGCGCTCTATCTTTGAAATGGCTATCAACTTGGTTTGATTGATGGGGAATAAGAGAAATTTACCCATCGTTAGCTCGATCATAGGTACCCATATTTTAACCGGCGGGGTGCCTATGACAGCTAACTTTTAGCAAACGTTAAAGGGCAGTGTCCTTTTAACAAAAAAGGCTTGATCTTCGGATCGAGCCTTTCTTATTTTATATCGTGATTTCTAAACTGAAATAGTTAAAGTTTATTTGCCCGGGCTGTTATTTCTGCAATATCGAGTACCTCTATTTCGGACTCTTTCTCTTTTATTTTTACACCGTCTTTTAACATCGTCATACAGAAAGGGCATGCCGCAGCAACAACCTGTGGCTGTATTCCTATTACCTCTTCAATGCGTTCAATGTTGATATCTTTCTTGCCTGGTTCGGGTTCTTTAAACATTTGGCCCCCGCCGGCGCCGCAGCATAGACCGTTGCTCTTGCAGCGTTTTAATTCAACAAGTTGTGCATCTAGACTTTCAAGAACTTTTCGAGGTGCTTCATAGACTTCATTTGCGCGGCCTAGGTAGCAAGGATCATGATAGGTTATTTTTTTCCCCTTAAAGATATTATTGTCAGCCGGTTTCAACTTGCCCTCGTCGATGAGACTCTGGATCAATTGCGTATGATGAATGACTTCATAATGACCACCCAAAGCAGGATATTCATTTTTAAGCGTGTTAAAACAGTGAGGACAGGCGGTTACGATTTTTTTGATCTCGTAGCCATTCAAAACCTCTATATTCATCATGGCTTGCATCTGAAATAAAAACTCATTTCCACTTCTCTTAGCAGGATCACCGGTACAGCTTTCCTCTGTTCCAAGAATAGCATAGTTAATACCAACGTGTTGGAGAATTCGACAGATATCACGTGTTATTTTTTGCGCGCGTTCATCAAAGCTACCGGCACAACCCACCCAAAATAATATATCGGGAGTTTCTCCCTTAGCTAACAGTTCAGCGACTGTTGGAACTTTCAATTCATTTTCCATCATTAAACTATTGTTGTTGAGTCCAATTTGCGCGGTCCATTTGTGCATACTTCCATGGAGCACCATTATTCTCAATGTTTCCAAACATATTATTAATACTTGCGGGCGCCTGAGATTCCTCCATAATCGCAAACCGACGAAGTTCTATGATAATGTCCAATGGGTTAATATTGACAGGACATTGCTCTACACAGGCATTGCAGCTCGTACAAGCCCATAATTCTTCCCGACTGATATAGGTATCGATAAGAGACTTGCCATCCTCCACGAAGCTGCCGTTTACCTTAATGTTATCACCTACTTCGGTTAGCCTATCCCTTGTGTCCATCATTATTTTTCGTGGTGACAGAAGTTTTCCTGTGATATTGGCAGGACAGGAGGATGTGCAACGGCCACATTCGGTGCAAGTATAGGCATCCAAAAGGCTTTTCCAGGTTAAATCCTGGACATCTTTGGCTCCAAAACGAGCTATCCCATCCGAGGATGGTGGCGTAAAGCTTGGATCAAGCATTGCTTTTACTTCATTTGTCACAGCAGCCATATTGGATAATTTCCCTTTGGCATCCAAATTTGAAAAATAGGTGTTCGGAAAAGCGAGTATGATATGCAAGTGTTTTGAATAGGGGAGGTAGTTTAAAAAAGCCAATACACCTAATATATGAAACCACCAACAAGATCTTTCGATGATATATAAAGTCGCAGTTGAGGTAGGCAAATAGGGCAAGAGATAGTGACTCACCGGAAACGAACCAACAGACTTAAAATGCTCGAATCCATAAAGCTGTAATTTGAGATCGGTCGCATTCATCAGCAGAAAAGCCGACATCAGCAGAATTTCTGTGACCAAGATGATATTAGCGTCGGTTTTGGGCCAATTATTAAGCTCTTTACTGCTCAGGCGATTTACCCGAATGACATTTCTTCGAATCAGGAAGACTAAGCAGGACACCAGTACCCCAAGTGCCAGCCATTCAAATGAACCGATCAAGAAATTATAAAAGCTTCCCATAAACGAAAATACCCGATGGGTTCCGAATAAACCATCAATAATGATCTCTAGCATTTCAATATTGATGATAACAAAGCCTAAATAGACAAATAAGTGCAGAATGGCAGGAATAATGCGCTTAAACATCTTCTTTTGCCCAAAGGCAACCAAAAGCATTGTTTTCCAACGCTCCGAAGGCCTATCAGAACGATCTAACTCCCGACCTAATTTGATATTACTATAGATCCGCCGTGCATTTTTACTAAAAAAAAATAACGCGCCCAGAAAACAAACTGCAAATATTAGTTGACCTATCATATGCTCGAATATTGGTTACATAACAAATATACCATATTATTTTGTTATGCTAACATAGTAAAAATAAATCAAAAAATTAGATTGTTCATATCATTTTCTGAAAATATTTAAGGAAGAGATAGCGGGAATGGGAAAAGAGACTTCCAAGAAATTATCGGCATTTCTTGGAAGCTGAGGTTATTTTATTTATCAAGTTATTCTACGTCGGAAAATGTCTGCTTAAGAATTCTTCCAATCGTTTTTTCGATACGTGTTTTTCCTTCTTCTGTATTGATATCTATGCCACAGAACGTGCTGCCCGTCGATTTGGCCTGTAAGCTGAGGTAGTAAATTCCACTAACCAATAAAGCTAATGTCGCTCTTATATCGTTTTCAGAATTTTCAAATTTTGGATCAAAGTATTTAAATAATTCTTCGCCAAGAGCTTCACGGCGATCAGCTATATTTTTTAGTGCTTTTGTTTTTTCACCCAGCCCCCAATGGATGATTTTTTGTTTGGTTTTATCTTTTAAAAATGTATTCAACTGGGATTTAAGTAATTCATTTACCAGGTCAACATCAATATCCTCTGGATTTGATATCATCTGTTCCAAAATTCCTTTATCTCCGATTTGCCAAAAGTCCTTTTGTGTCAGATAAGCTTCAACCAATTGGTCAAGACCGCCAAAATAGTTCCAAATAAGCGCTTTATTTAAACCACATTCAAGTGCGATATTCGGACCGTTCAAGGCATGATAACCTTTCTTTTGGATGACTTTTCCTACCGCAGCAATCATCCGTGCTTTGGTCCGTTCTTTGTCCCGGATGGGACCAGATGTTACTTTTCTTTCTTTCTTTGGATGATCCTCAGTTACTTTCTTTTTCATTAGAATAATTTGTTTATTCATTACCAATTTGTTTTCAAAGGCATTCATGCTGCCTTCGTCGGTTTAATAGCACTGAAGCTATCATAGACTGAGTTATATAAGCCTTTGAGCTGATTTAAGCCCATGATAATTTCATGCGATTAAAACCATTTTTAGCAATGAAGCTTTCATAAGCTGTCCTCTTTGTTCGTTAATAAACAAATTTGAGCTCATGATGTTTTCATTAGGGTAGATATGTATTTTTTTACAATATCTAAATTTTAGCTGGTAAATGCAAGAAAATCGTATGACAGATTTTTTTCCTATTGATGAGTCGACTTTAGTAGCTATTTCTGTAACATTATTAGCTGCTGATTTCAGGGAGTGGGTAATGAAAAGAGGCAATAAAAAAGGGATTATTCATCTGAATAATCCCTTTTTTATGCTGTAAAATATGTTATTATTTTTTCGCTGGTGCTGCAGGTGCTGCTGTAGCAGAAATACCTAATTTTGTTTTAACGGCAGCAGTCAAATCTTCGCCACCTTGGAAATAAGGAATATTGGTGCTTGAGATATCAAAGACATACGCCATACCTTTTTCTTTGGATACTGCGCTTACCGCCTCAGCCACTTTTCTTTGAATAGGAGTAATTAACTCATCTTCTTTTTTACCCAACTCCTCTTGCGCAGCTTGTTGTGCTGTTTGAATACGCGATTGAATATCTTGTAACTCTTGTCCTAATTTATTGATTTCAGGATCAACGGTCTCTTTATTCGCTTCACTTCTGTTACGTAATTTATCATTGGCCTCTTTTTGTTTGGTTTGATAAATGGTAACCATATCTTGAATTTCTTTTGTTTTACCATCGCTCAATGTTTTCAATTGGCCTTCAGCTGTTTTATAATCTGAAGTGGATTGAATGATTTCAGCGAAATTGATATGACCAAGTTTTTGCTGAGCATTTGCGAATTGAGTTGAGAAAAATACTGCCACTATAGCAACCGCACCTTTTAATAAATTTTTCATGCTTTTCATTTTAATCTAATAAGCCATCTCTATGGCAATCTTTTTAGTTTTCTAATTAATTACTATTTGTATTACTTGTGTCCACAATGATAATAAACTCCAGCTTAGTTTGCAAGACTAGGATTAGGTTTATAACCTAATTTTGTAATGACTTCATTACTTTTGTTCAATTTTTGGTTCGCATATAGGAATGTGGACTCTTTTCCTTTATCCATAATGAAATCAATATTCTGTGCCGAAGCCACTTCTTGTATTGCTTTTGCAACACGGTCCTGAATAGGCTTTACCAGTTGTATACGTCTTTTAAAAAGTTCACCCTCGAATCCGAATTTTTGTTTTTGATAATCTTTTACTTCTTTTTCTCTGGTAACGATTTCGTCCTCACGACGGCGACGCATATCTTCGTTTAATAAAACTTGATCTTTTTGATAAGCCTGATATAATTTTTCTATTTCAGCATATTTTTGGTCCACCTCTTCCTGCCATTGCTTAGAAAGATCATCCAATTGTTTTTGTGCGGCGGTATATTCGGGGACATGTTTTAGGATATATTCTGAATCTACATACGCAAGCTGTTGAGCAAATGTCGCTGTAGCACTCACGACTACAAAAGCTATAACTAACAATATTTTTTTCATATTTCCTGTAAGTTTTATAGACTATAATTTATTATTTAACATTAATTTACTTTATGACAATGTACAAGCTCAAAAGTTTAATCTGACAAATTGCCTTAAATAAATTTACGGCTCAAAAATAACAAAAAAGATGCAATCTAACAGATATTTCTCGGGTTTAACACTATTTAACTTGTTGGCCGATTCTCACGATGCCTTTCTAGAAAGGGCGGTATGTCTAACCTTTGTTGCTGAAAATAAGCTTGCTTCAATATAGGAAGATTTAAATATATCTCGCATCAAATTTGAAAATTAATTTGATACAAAAAAAAGCTATCGTAGTTTGTACGATAGCTTCTTTATTAAGATTGATCTAAAGGGTTTAATTATCCCCGATTAGAATCCACCCATATTTTGCATAATACTAAATGTAAAGTTTTGTTTCCAGGTACTGCTCGGTAATCCTGGGATAGGATCGAATGCGTGACCGTAGTCAATTCCCAGCATACCAAAGATAGGTAGGAAGATACGGGCACCTACACCCGCTGAACGACGTACTTTAAATGGATTGTATTCAGTGAATTTGTTCCAGGTGTTACCCGCTTCGGCAAATGCCAGTACGTATACTGTCGCCTGATCATTTAACATCACAGGATGACGCAATTCCATTTGATATTTCGTATAGATCGGGCTACCTGAGTTTCTTGCTACATTTACATTTTGAGTACCTTCTGGAATAATCACACCATTTGCATAACCACGCATAGCGATAATTTCTGAACCCTGAAGGTAATCAAATCCCTGCATACCATCACCACCAAGCTTGAATCGTTCGAAAGTGGAAATTTCTGTTTTGTTGGAATACTTACCTAAGAAACCAAACTGTGCCTGAGCTTTGAATACTAACTTTCCTACAATTTTTGCATACCATTGTGAATCGAATTTCCATTTGTGGTATTCAGTCCAGCGGTAACGATCTTGAGGAGTACCGTTTTTATAGTCAATATTATTGAACAATGAATAAGGAGGCGTTAATTGCACTGAGAATTTGATGTTCGAACCCGAAGTAGGGTAGATCGGTGCATCTATCGAGTTCCGGCTAAATTCTTGTGTCAAGTTAATATTGTATGCCGTACCATTGTCAAACAAGAAATAATTACCATAATTTTGAAGTTTGTAACGTTGGAACGACAATGAAGTATTGGCTTGGAACCAGTTATCTGGCCATTGTAAACGCTTACCTAAGGTTGCCGTAATACCTGTCATCCAAATCCGGTTCAACTCCGAATCTTTGACAATTTGCTCACCAGTATAATAATTGAATCCACCATAGGATGAACTAGAGGTATAAGCACTTAAACCAAAATAGATAGGTTTTTTTCCACCTAACCAAGGTTCTGAGAAAGAGAAGCTGTATGATTGGTAACGTTTACCAGAAGTCTGACCACGTACACTTAATTTTTGACCGTCACCACGAGGAAGGGGTTTCCATGAACTTTTATCAAAGAAATTACTTGTAGAGAAGTTATTAAAGGTTAATCCCAGTGTACCGATGATCTGTCCAGCTCCATAACCTCCCGAAAGCTCTACTTGATCAGAGGGTTTCTCTGTCACATTGTAAACAATATCTACCGTTCCTTCTGCATAGTTCAAATTGGTCGGAACCGGATTTGTTTTTTGCTCATCAAAATTTCCTAATTGGGCAATTTCACGCACACTTCGCATAATTTGCTCTTTTGAGAATTTTTGCCCCGGTTTCGTATAGATAGAACGTAAAACCACACGGTCATTCGTGACATCGTTACCTTTTACAATAACGTTGTTAATGGTATATTGAGCACCTTCATAGACGCGTAAATTCAAATCAATGGTGTCATTATAAACACGTGTCTGTTCAGGATCTACGGAGAAAGTCAAATATCCATCGTTCATATAGATCGATGAAATATCATCGGAATTTCGACCACCGCCCAACAATTTGGTATTCAGTTTTTCTTCGGAGAATACATCTCCGCGTTTAATCCCTAAAATCTTATTCAATAAGGTATCGGAATATTTTGCATTTCCTGTCCATACAATATTACCAACGTAATATTTAGGTCCTTCGTAAACATCAAAATTTACCAATACATTTTTTTCTCCATCCCGAATGATTGTATCCTTTAAGATTTCGGCATCACGATAGCCTTTGGCCGCCAGTTTTTTGATCAGGTTCTCTTTACCTTCCTTATACTTCTCTTCTTTGAATTTACCCGGGCCAAAAATGCGGTACCACATTTTCTGTTTGATTGGTTTGGCCATTTTCCGCAGTTCTTTCTGTGAAAAATGCTCGTTGCCCGTAAAGGTCATTTTTTTAACCCTTACCTTGTGTTTTTTATCCACATCCGCAATCAGGATTTCATTGTTGGCCTGTGCCGAATCCTTAACTGTTCTTAGTTTAATCTCCGGATATAAGTATGCTTTTTCCTTTAAAAAGCGTTGGATTGTTGCCCGTGTGGTGTTCATCAAATTTTCATTGACGATTTTACCCGTATTGCTATTTAAACGTTTACGGACTTCTTCCGTTTGGCTTTTGCTCAGTCCATTAATGTCAATACGGGTCAAACGAGGGCGTTCTACTACGCGGATGGTCAAAAAGATGTTTTCGCCTTCAATTTTGTCTGCCCATAATTCGACATCATCGAAGAGGCCTTGAGCCATCATATCTTTTACTACTTTTGCAGTCGCTTCACTTGGCACTTCCAAATATTGACCTACCGACAATTTAGATATGGTAATTAATACGTTTTTATCCAAAAATTGTGTTCCGGTTACATCAACAGCACTAATTACATAGTTTTTAGGGTTGAGATAACTGATTTTTTCGGGGTCATTTAAGTTGAACGCACCTTTTTCCTGTCCGTAGACAAGTTGCATTGATGAGAGACCAAAAAATAGTATTACGGGTAGTATACGCTTCATTTATCTTGAATTATTGGCGCTAAAGTACACCAATCAGTTGTTAATTTTTGTTAATTAAGAAAATTTAACCAGCTTGTTTTTTATTCAAATCAGTTGACAAATTTAATAAAATCATTTATAACTGTTCACTTGTTTTTCCAAACCTTCTTTCTCGTTGCTGATATTCTACAATTGATTTATATAAATCTTCTTTTGTAAACTCTGGCCACATCTTGTCTAGGAAGCATAGTTCAGAATAAGCAATTTGCCACAGAAGGAAATTACTAATCCGAAGTTCTCCGCTGGTTCGGATCAATAAATCTGGATCTGGCAAGTCTCGGGTATAGAGATTAGCGGAAAAGATATCGTCATTGATATCTTCAATGGCTATTTCACCTGCATTTACTTTTTTAACCAAATTTCGAGTGGCTTCCACAATTTCTTGGCGAGAACTATAGCTAAGGGCTAGGGTTAGGGTACAGTGTGTATTGTCTTTGGTAGCGTCAATTGTTTCCTGAAGCTTTTTTTGTGCGTTCGATGGAAGCTTGCTGATATCTCCGATGGCATTTAATCTGACACCATTTTCCTGAAATGTCTTGATTTCTTTTTTTAAAGAGGAGACCAAAAGTTCCATCAGTGCGATCACTTCTAATTTTGGCCGATTCCAGTTTTCCGCCGAAAATGCGTAGAGCGTTAAAAATTTGATGTTGGCCTGAACACATCCTTCTAAGGCCTCTCTTACTGCTTTCACGCCATTTTGGTGTCCGAATACACGGAGTTTGCCTTTTTGTTTTGCCCAACGGCCATTACCATCCATGATAATGGCAATGTGCTGGGGTAATTTAATTTTATCAATTTGATCTAAAAAGCTCATTGTTGCTATTTTCAATAAATTAACACTTTAGCTTAGTCACAGCTTATTTGCGTGTTAAAAACCAGATACTGGTTGTCTGTGTATTATCTTTAAACGAATTTTGACCTCGCAGAATGAATTCGTTTGATCACTAGTGTTGAATCCTCATTATAGATACCTTATGTACCTTATCTATGCTTATTTGTTCCAAATATCGATTTTTAATTGGAAATTCAGAAGTACAATATAATAAAGATTAATAGTTTCTGACATCGATACCCCAGAGCAGCTTTTCTCTTAATGTGCTAAAAAAGCTTTCGTGCGGAAGACGAATCAGATTAATCGTAAATGGGGCTTGTTTGATTGTCAGTTTGACAGAGGTGTCAATAGACTCGTTTTTTGAGTCGCAGCTGAGTATGTATTGATTGCTTCGGCTCTCAATTTCAAGTTCAAGCGTGAATTGATTTGAAATAACGATTGGTCTGACATTAAGGTTATGTGGTGAAATCGGTGTAATGACAAAATTTCCACTTTCGGGCATAATGATCGGGCCTCCACAGCTCAGTGAATAGGCTGTAGAACCAGTAGGGGTGGCGATAATCAGGCCATCCGCCCAATAGGAATTGAGCAGTTCACCGTTAATTCGTGCATTGACTGTGATCATGGCAGAGCTGTCATAACGAAATACCGTAATATCATTGAGCGCATAATGATTGCCCTGGAACAAATTGATCTGTTCAGACTCTACGGAAAGAAGAACGCGTTTTTGGATATCGTAACGATTGTTTAATATATCATCTATTGCATGTTCGAAATCATTTTTATTAATGGAGGCCAAAAAGCCCAAACGTCCAAAATTAATTCCTGCAATGGGAATCCCAGAGTCTCTAATGAGTGATACGGCGGACAACATCGTTCCATCGCCACCTAAACTGAGCATAAGATCTGCACTGTTTTTAATTTCCTCGTATGTATGGTAAGTAGGGAAATTAAAATCACATTCAAACTGCGTTGTCAAGAACTTATAAAAGGGGGCGTAAACCCAAATATCAACGTTTTTACTAACGAGGTATTTAAATAAGTGCTTCACATGTGCTATAACGGAGGGTTGAAACTCTCGTCCATATATCGCAATTCTCATATTTTTTGAATTTATGGGGCAAAGATGAGAAAAAAACTAATCTTAACTAATTAAATGTTGATGTAATTCATAAGCTGCTGATACCGTTCGGCTGTGTCATCAAATGCGGCAACAGTATTGTGTGTCTCCATAATTATATAATTATGTCTTAAGAATGAATTAAGCAATGCATTGATATTGGATTTATCTACTTTTAACGTAACTTCAATCGAGTCGCTTTCGAGATTTATTTTTGTAGCGCAATTGAGGATTCTACAGTTGTCACTTTCTACCAGGTGCGCAATTTGAGATAATGAAAAGTCATGTAATCCAATTGATAGGACAATAATAGCTCCGGATTCATTTTGAGATTGGATCAATGAAATTGCTTTTAAAATATCTAATTGTGTAGAAACACCGACATATTTGTTATCCTGGTCCAAAATAGGCACCAATGAACTATTATATACAGTCATCATGACCAGGCCATCATAGGGATGTTGGTTAAATTTAAGCTGTATTGGCGCCGTATTAATTTTAATGGCGGAAATAGGAGCTTCTTCATTGTCGGCATCCAATAAAATTGACTCGTTGACGAATCCAATATATTCATCTCCATTTAAAACAACCAATTCTTTACAAAGCATGTCCTGTAGTTTTTCTAATGCCTGCTGTATTGAATCAGCCTTTTGAATGCTGAAATCTGCGTTTGAAAGAAATTGTCCTATTAACATACCCAAACTTAATAAAAAAAAATGATGTGAAAGGGAAATTTTTACAGATCAGATTCCTTCAAGAAACAGTGGCTTTTTTGAGTTTAATGGATAAAATAAAAGTAAGTAATCACATTATTGCAAATAAGTACAATTTTAATGTTTAAAATTGTACTTTTATTAGCATTCTGTTAGTATTTTTGTCAGCAATTTGATATATGCTTAAATAGGGTAAGTAGGTATTTTTAGTCAGAAAAATAAGATTGATGATTACGAGTGAGAATAAAAAATTTATTGATATACGCGAAGTTATTCACAAAAAAAATGCTGGACTAGCAAAATGGATTCCATCTTTCCTGCTGAACTATCTGAAGAAAACGATCCATGAGGATGAAATCAATGATATCATGACACGCTTTGCCGATTTGCAAGGGCTGGACTTTGTCGACGCGTTAATCAATGATCTGGGGGTAAAAGTGAACTTATACGGCGCAGAAAATATTCCGGTGTCTGATTCGGTAATTTTTGCATCTAACCATCCTCTGGGTGGATTGGATGGTATTGCATTTATGCATGCGATCGGAAAGCATCGCCGGGACGTGAAATTTTTGGTCAATGATATCTTGTTGAATATAGGTAATCTGAGGCCTTTATTTGTGGGGGTGAATAAATTAGGGAGTCAGGGTAAACAAGCCATTTCGGCAATTGAGGAAGCTTACGGTGCGGATGATGCCTTGCTTGTATTTCCCGCGGGGCTAGTTTCTAGAAAGCAGAAAGATGGGCGTATTGAAGACCTGGAATGGAAAAAAAGTTTTATTAGTAAAGCGAAAAAATATAAAAAAGATATCATTCCGGTACTGATTGACGGCAAAAACTCTAAGTTTTTTTATAATTTTGCAAGGCTTAGACAAAAAATAGGTCTTAAGGTAAACATTGAAATGTTATATTTACCCGATGAAATGTTTGCCCAGCGCGGGCATACCGTTAACATTATAGTAGGAAAGAGAATCCCTTATACAGCGTTTGATCAATCAAAAAACGAAAAGACTTGGGCTGAAGAAGTGAAAAGAAGGGTTTATGGATTAGCTCAAGAAAAATAGAATTTATGCAAGAAATTATACCTCCAGTTGATAGAGAATTATTGAAAGCCGAATTGAATAAGGAGGTTTTTTTACGCTATACCAACAATGGAAATAACGAGATATACTTAATCAACTATCATAACTCACCAAATGTGATGCGTGAGATCGGTCGGTTACGAGAGTTGACGTTCCGTGGCGCAGGAGGAGGTACAGGGCTTTCCATCGATATTGATGAAAACGATACATGCGAAGACTGCTATGATCAATTGATCGCTTGGAATCCTGAAGATGAAGAAGTTGTTGCGGGATATCGCGTGATTAAATGTGCCGAAGCAGGAGAGTCAAACGGTATTCCCAATTTATCTACAGCTCATTATTTTCAGTTTTCTGACCAGTTTACAAAAGATTATTTACCGTATACAATTGAACTGGGCCGATCGTTCGTGCAGCCTAGGTACCAGCCGGCAATTGATAATAGAAAGGGGATTTTTTCGCTAGACAATTTATGGGATGGTTTGGGCGCTTTGGTTATGCTGAACCCTGAAATTAAGTACCTTTTTGGAAAAGTAACGATGTATCCGCATTATAATAAGGATGCTAGAGATATGCTGCTTTACTTTATGGATTACTATTTTCCAGATCATGATAAATTGGTTGTTCCACTTCCTGACCTTGAAATTAAAAATGACTATGATCGTTTTGTGGGTGTTTTTGACGGATTGGATTATAAGGAAGGGTATAAAATATTAAATAGTCATGTCAGGGCATTAGGTGAAAACATTCCACCCTTAATCAATACTTACATGAACTTATCTCCAACGATGAAGTCTTTTGGCACTGCCCGAAATGATGAGTTCGGTACAGTAGAAGAGAAAGGGATATTGATTGTTATTGAAGATGTTTATCCAGTAAAAAAGGAACGACACATGAATACTTTTGAGCGGGACCGTGAATATGGTTGCCGAAAACCCAAACGGGTATAAAATAACAAAGGGATTCNNGAATCCCTTTGTTATTTTATACTTTATTTATTTTATTAAAATATAGACAACAAACGCTAGCACCGCTCCGGTGATAGGTCCTATAATGGGAATCCATGCATACGACCAATCCGAATCTCCTTTTCCTTTAATTGGCCAGATTGCGTGGAATAGACGGGGACCCAAATCCCTTGCAGGGTTAATTGCGTAACCTGTTGTTCCGCCTAATGATAATCCAATAGCCCAAACCAAAAAAGCAACAGGTATGGCACCTAATGAGCCCATTCCAATAGGTTCAGTCTTTCCATTGATGGTCACATCTTGTCCGGTGATAAAAAAGATGACAAAAATTAAGACGAAAGTCCCGATGATTTCACTCGCTAGATTCGTCGCGGTATTTCGGATGTTTGGGATCGTAGCGAAAACACCTAGTTTTGTGGTAGGGTCGGCTGTGGCATCAAAATGATCTTTGTGTATAATGTAAGTTAGCAATGCTCCACAAAAACCGCCCGCAATTTGGGCAAGAATATAGCCCGGTACTTCTGTCCAGGGTAGCGCTTTATGAAGTGCCATGGCGATTGTCACTGCCGGGTTTAAGTGAGCGCCTGTGTAAGGGCCTGCGAATACGACTCCGATGTATACGGCTAAAGCCCATCCGGTAGTGATAACGATCCAGCCGCTGTTTTCTCCTTTTGTTCCTTTTAAGATCACATTCGCAACAACACCGTTACCAAGAAGTAGAAGGAGTGTGGTGCCGATAAATTCTGCTAAATAATGGTTCATAAGTATTGGTTAGTTTTCTGTCCAGAATTGTAATGCTTTAACACCTTTGGTCCATTGCTTAATAATTTGCTGGGTTTGTTCTTCTTGTTCTTTTTCGGGTTCAAAAAGACGGTCTTGCGCCCAGAATTTTGAAAGTTCTTGTTCGTCCTTCCAAAAGCCAACTGCCAATCCTGCCAGGTAAGCTGCTCCCAGAGCTGTTGTTTCAGTGATTTTAGGTCTAATGACATTGCTGTTCAGTACGTTGGCCTGAATCTGCATCAGAAGATTATTTGCCGTTGCTCCGCCATCCACACGAAGTTCCTTGATCGGTATTCCGCTGTCAGCTTCCATGGCCTTTAAAACATCACTGGTTTGGAGTGAAATAGCTTCCAGTGAAGCTCTGGCAATATGCCCGTTTGTCGTTGCTCGTGTTAGTCCGAATATCGTGCCTTGTGCCCTAGCGTTCCAGTAGGGCGCGCCCAGCCCCGCGAAAGTGGGAATAAAGGTTACTCCACCGTTATCTTTTTCGGAGAGTGCCAACTGTTCAATATCCGCGGATTTGTAAATAATATTAAGATTATCCCGTAGCCATTGAACCAGCGCGCCGCCTATAAATATACTTCCTTCTAAGGCATATTCAGTTTTTCCGTTAATCTTCCAGGCTACGGTTGTCAGTAGGTTGTTTTTTGACATAATTGGCTTATTGCCAATATTCATTAACATGAAACATCCTGTGCCATAGGTGTTTTTTACCATGCCTTTTTCAATGCATTGTTGACCAAAAAGTGCTGCTTGTTGATCCCCGGCAATTCCGGCAATTTTGACTTTATGTGCGAAGATTGTTGTTCTGGACTCACCATATATTTCACTACTTTCCTTCACCTGAGGTAGCATGGAGGCGGGGATATCAAATAATTCAAGAAGCTCGGCATCCCAGTCCATGGTATGGATATTGAACAGAAGTGTACGTGAAGCATTGGTCACATCGGTAATGTGAACATCTCCGCGTGTAAGATTCCATACCAGCCAGGTGTCAATAGTGCCGCAGATCAGCTCACCATTTTGGGCTTTTTCTCTTGCGCCATCGACATGGTCAAGAATCCATTTTATTTTCGTTGCCGAAAAATAAGGATCCAGGATAAGCCCCGTTTTTTTCTGGATCATTTCATGTTTGCCCGATTGACGGAGTTCATCACAATAATCCGCAGTACGTTTATCTTGCCATACAATGGCATTGTAGATCGGTTTGCCGCTTTCCTTTTCCCATACAACAATAGTTTCCCGTTGATTGGTTATTCCGATGGCGGCGATGTTTTTGCCATTCAGTCCGGCCTTTGTTGTTGCTTCGGCGGTGACACCGGCTTGCGTGGACCAGATTTCATGTGGGTCATGTTCCACCCATCCCGGTTTTGGGAAGATTTGTGTGAATTCTTTTTGTGCAATTGAAACGATATTTCTTTCTTTATCAAAAATGATGGCTCTGGAGCTCGTTGTACCCTGATCCATGGCCAAGATGTATTGTTGTTCCATAATTGATTACTGCTGGTTATTTTATATTAGTTTAAGATATAATTTTTTGCAACTTTCTCGAAGTTTTCGATCTGATTTTTTTGCCAGTTCTCGTCTTTGCCTAATTCTTGAGCGATTATTTTAGCGACTTCAGGAGCTGCGGCAATGGCTGCTCTGGCATCGAGAAATAGAATACGTACACGACGTGAAAGTACGTCTTCTACCGTTTGTGCCAATTCATTGCGAACAGCCCACACCACTTCTGCTTTTTTAAATTCTAGATGATCCACTATTTTTTCATTCCAGACAGGATTTTCTTGCGCGAGCGCATGTATCGCTTCCTGGTCAGCGCCATAAATATACATGTGGTTGCTTCTGTCGGTTGTAGGGATGGCGCTATAAATCTTTTGTGTCGCTGAGTTGCTTTCCTTTTTGGGTAAACAGCCAATTTTAATTGCTTTATCGACTGTATCTTGTCCCATTCTGCGAAAGGTAGTCCATTTTCCTCCAGTTAGCGTCAGTAATTTTGAATCGCTGACAATAACTTTGTGGCTTCGGGAAATTTCTTTGGTTTTGTTGGAATTCCCGGTTGGAGCCGCGAGGGGTCGAAGACCGGCAAATACAGCAAGTGCATCTTGACGGGTGGGCTGCTTGGTGAGATAGCGTCCAGCAGTTTTTAAGATGAAGTCGATTTCTTGTTCGAGCGCTACAGGTTCAAGACTATGTTCGTCAATAGGTGTATCTGTGGTTCCTGCAATAACCCGATTGTGCCATGGAACAAGAAAGAGCACCCGGCCATCGTCCGTTTTAGGGATCATGATCGCATCGTCACCGGGGAGGAAGGATTTGTCAAAAACAAGATGGACACCTTGACTTGGCCTTACCATCTGTTTGGCTTCGGGTTTATCCATTTTTAGAATATCATCGACAAAAATTCCCGTAGCATTGATGATAGCTTTGCCTTGGATTGTGAAAACTTCTCCAGTGTCAGTATCTTGTGCAATAACACCATTTACTTGGCCTGCGTTATTTTTGGTAAGGTTGGTTACGCGTATATAGTTCAATGCTACACCACCCATTTGAATACAGGTCTGTGCCACATTGACCGCGAGTCTTGAGTCGTCAAATTGACCATCCTGGTAAACAACGCCGCCATAGAGCCCCTTTGTCCTAACTGTACTGATTCTTCGTTGTGTTTCCTCCTTATTGATATGTATGGATTTTCCTAGACTTAGTTTGCCCGCTAGGAAATCGTATATTTTCATGCCGATAGTGTAGAAAGGACCGTCAAACCAACTGTAATTAGGAATTATAAAAGATTGATTTTTAACTAGATGAGGTGCGTTTTGCTGTAAAAGCCCCCTTTCATGAAGTGCTTCTCTGACTAAGGAGATGTCTCCTTGGGCGAGGTAACGTACACCGCCATGGACAAGCTTTGTTGCTTTGCTGGATGTACCTTTTGCAAAATCGACTTGTTCCAATAATATCGTTTTGAATCCTCTACTAAGTGCATCCAGTGCCACACCTAAGCCACTAGCTCCACCTCCTATCACAATAACATCCCACTCACTTGTGTCTTTTATTCTTTCTATTAATCTTGACCTTTTGAATTCTTTTTGTTTCATTTTGTTTCGTTTTTGGTCCTGAGGTTATATCCCTTAGTATGAATCGTTTTAGCCGATTAGTACTAAGTTATAGTATATTTATGAGATTTTAAAGGAATTTGTTGAAATTATTTAAAAACATTTTGTGTTTTATTTTCTTTTGTTTTGTTTTGATATCTATATTTTTAGTGTTTTAAATAGTTCGTTACCACCGGTGTTTTTTGTGAAAATTTTAAAAATAATTAAGGTAACATTGTTACTATGGCCCTATATATGTCGCTTGCCTTTTTTCGAAAAGAACGATATAATGTTTAACCATTATAATAGGCTTATGTTTTGGTTTGGGAAAATGATTTTGTAATTTTAAATCATTAATAATTTGTTGAATAATGAGAAGGATTAAATTGTTGTTTTTAGGAATGGGGGTATTAATGGGTGTCCAATTGCCGCATTCAATTGCCTTTGCGCAGGAAGCCCCGAAGATTCAATCGGAACTTTCCAAGCCATATCATCACGAGGCTGATGCACAGAAAGACATTGATAGCTTATTGAAATTGGCCAAGAAGGAAAAGAAGAATGTCATTATTCAGGCCGGTGGGAATTGGTGTGTATGGTGTCTGCGATTTAATGATTATATCCATAAAACGGCAAGCATAGACAAATTGTTAAAAAGTCGTTTTCTCTATTATCACCTAAATTATTCGAAAGAAAACAAGAATGAGATGGTTTTTCAGAAGTATGCACCTGAGGGTGGAAAGTTAGGATATCCATTTTTTATTGTATTGGATATAAACGGAAAGACACTTCATGTACAGGAAAGTGGCAGTCTGGAAAAGGATAAAAGCTATGACGAAGAAAAAGTATTGAAATTTTTCAATGCCTGGGTGGCTAAATAAAAAAAATCCTGTCAACTGACAGGATTTTTTTATAATTTTTTATTTTTATTGGTAGCCCAATAATTTCATGACCTGTTTGGAATTTTGTTCCTCCCCAAAGACTTCATAATTGAAAGTTTCATCTCTATTTCTTCGTACCAATACATGTTTAGGCGAAGGAAGCAGACAATGATGAATTCCACCGTATCCACTCAATACATCTTGATAAGCTCCGGTGTGGAAGAATCCTAGGTATTGTACTTTACGTGTTTTAGGCATAAATACAGAGTTCATGTGTGCTTCCTGATTGTAATAATCCTGGCCATCACAGGTGATCCCACCTAAGTTCACACGTTCATATTCCGAATCCCAATTGTTGATTGGTAATAAAATGTATTTTTGGTTTAAAGCCCAAACGTCCGGTAAGTTGGTGATGAAAGACCCGTCAATCATAAACCAACGTTCGCGATCATTTTGTTGCTTACGTCCCAGAACTTTATAAAGAATTCCTGACGCTTCAGCTACTGTATATTTGCCAAATTCAGTAATGATATCCGGCTCCATGACTTCATGGTGCGCGCAAATCTGTTTGATCCTGTTGACAATTTCATTGACCATATATTCATAATCGAAATCATGTACCAATGAATCCTTAAAAGGCATGCCACCACCAATATCCAAAGTGTCTAAATCAGGATTTATTTTTTTGAATTTACAATAGAGCGTGACGTATTTCTCCAACTCATTCCAGTAATACGGTGTGTCTGATATACCCGAATTAATAAAAAAATGAAGTAGCTTCACCTTAAAATTTGGATTGTCAACAATCTTATTATTGTAAAAGTCGATGACATCTTCTTGGCGAATGCCCAATCTGGAGGTGTAAAATTGAGAATCTGGCTGCTCCTCTGAAGCGACCCGGATCCCCAAAGCACATGGTTCGTCTAATTCAATCTCATCATCATAGAGATTGAATTCCTCCTTATTGTCCAAGACAGGAATAATGTTTGTATAACCATCATGGATCATATCAACAATATACTGTTTGTACTGATAGGTTTTGAATCCATTACAGATGACTGTAATGTCTTTTGTTACGGTACCTTGTCTTTCCAATGAATCGATCATCGGCATGTCAAACGCAGATGAAGTTTCAAGGTGGATATCATTTTTCAAGGCTTCTTCTACAATGTGCTTGAAATGGGAAGATTTAGTACAATAACAGTATTTGTAAGATCCGCGATAGTTGTGTTTCAGAATTGCGGTCTGAAAAAGGATTTTCGCTTGTTGAATTTTTTTGCTGACGATAGGCAAATAGGTAAAACGTAACGGCGTACCGTACGTTTCTATCATTTCCATTAAATTCAAATCGTGGAAATACAATTCGTCGTCGATGATTTCGAATCCGTCCTGGGGAAAACCAACACTTAAGTCAAGAAATTCCTGATAGCTCTGCATTTTTTATTATTTTTGCAAAGATATACTTTAATGGTGAATACCTAAATAAGGAATGTTATTTATTTCCAGTTCACTATCAGGAAGTTGTAAAATTTACAAAATCATTAAATGGCAAATTCTATTCAAAGGCGACTTGTTGAAGTCACAGTACAGGCTGTTAAAGCGCTTTACAATGCAGATATTTTAGAACATCAGATAGCTTTACAAGCGACCCGAAAGGAGTTTGAAGGGCAGATTACGATCGTAACTTTTCCAGTAACGCGCTTCTCAAAATTGTCTCCGGAGCAGACCGGAGCAGCAATCGGTACCTATTTACAGCAGCATATTACTGAAATCTCAGACTTCAACGTAATAAAAGGCTTTTTGAATATCGTGCTTTCTGATGACTACTGGGTTTCCTTATTGAACAATACGATTGTTGCCAGAGATTTTGGCATCTTTCCAGCTAATGGAAAGAAGTTGATGGTGGAATATTCTTCGCCGAATACGAATAAGCCTTTACATCTGGGGCACATCCGAAATAATCTATTAGGGTATTCTGTTGCTGAAATTCTCAAAGCCTATGGTTATGAAGTCATCAAAGCCAATTTGGTGAACGATCGTGGTATCCATATTTGTAAGTCCATGTTGGCCTGGCAGAAATTTGGTGCGGGGGAGACGCCGGAATCCACAGGCATGAAGGGTGATCACCTTGTCGGTAAGTATTATGTCGTTTTTGACAAGGAGTATAAAAAAGAAATAGAGTTGCTGAAAGCCGAGGGGCAATCCGAAGATGAGGCGAAAAAGAATGCGCCATTGATGAAAGAGGCTCAGTCTATGCTTCAAAAATGGGAGGCAGGAGACGAAGAGGTAATCAGGCTTTGGAAAACTATGAATAGTTGGGTCTATGCCGGTTTTGAAAAAACCTATAAACAGTTGGGGGTAGACTTTGATAAATATTATTACGAATCCGACACCTATCTTTTGGGTAAAGATATTATTCAGGAGGGACTGGACAAAGGCGTTTTCTTTAAGAAAGAAGACAATTCGGTCTGGATAGATCTGACAGACGAAGGATTAGACCAAAAATTGGTTCTCCGTGGGGATGGTACTTCAGTCTATATTACACAGGATTTGGGTACTGCACAGCTTAAATATGATGAGTTCAAAATGAGTGAATCCATTTATGTTGTCGGTAATGAGCAGGATTACCATTTCAAGGTCTTGTTTTTGATCCTCAAAAAACTGGGTAAATCATGGGCGGATGGTTTGTTCCACTTATCTTATGGCATGGTTGATTTACCTTCCGGTAAAATGAAGTCACGTGAGGGAACGGTTGTGGATGCCGACGACTTGATGGCCGAAATGCTTAAAACAGCACAGGAACGTACGGAAGAACTTGGGAAAACCGAAGGTTTGGCTGAAGATGCCAAGGCTGCACTTTATAACACCATCGGGATGGGGGCGTTGAAATACTTCTTATTAAAAGTAGACCCAAAGAAACGTCTATTGTTTGATCCAAACGAATCGGTAGATTTTCAAGGTCATACCGGACCTTTTATCCAATATACACATGCGCGCATCAAATCTGTTTTGAGTAAGGCTGAATTTGATGCGAATAGTCCGGTATCGGTACTTCCTTCAATTTCATCTTATGAGCGTGATCTGATTCAGCAGTTGGGTGCCTTTCCGGAAACTATTGAGGCATCTGCACAGGAATTTAGTCCAGCGCAATTGGCCAATTACGTTTACGAGGTTGCCAAGTTATATAATAAATTTTATCACGAAGAGAGTATATTAAAGGCCGAAGCCAACGATGTAAAGAATTTTAGATTACATCTATCGGCGGCAGCAGCGAAAATTATCGCCAAAGGAATGGGGTTGTTGGGTATATGTGTGCCGGAGAGAATGTAACGATATGAGGAAGATTCGTGTTGGCCTTATAGGCTTTGGTATTTCAGGACAGGTTTTTCATGCTCCTGTAATGCGTTCTGTCGTGGCACTGGAACTTGTAAAGGTTACCGCGCGCAAGGCTGAGCAACAGGCGCTATTGAAAGAGCGCTTTCCGCAAGCGGAGACTGCACTGTCCGCTGATGAAATTTTTGCTGATGAAACCATCGAACTGGTCGTGATTGCTACCTCTAACGATATGCATTATCCAATGGCAAAACGTGCGTTGGAGGCTGGAAAACATGTCGTTGTTGAAAAACCGTTTACAAATACGGTAGAACAGGCAGATGAGTTGATTGCGCTCGCCAGAGAAAAGAATTTGGTGCTTGCTCCCTATCATAATCTGAGATTTACTTCGGATTATCGAACGGTAGAGAAAATTATAAAAGGTGGCCGATTGGGACGGATCGTAAATCTGGAATCAAGATTTGACCGTTTTCGGAATTATTTGAGACCCAATGCATGGCGTGAAGAGAATTTGCCCGGATCAGGTATATTTTACGATTTGGGTCCGCATCTTATCGACCAGGCTTTGCAATTGTTTGGAAAACCGAATGCCATATTTGCAGACCTTGCGATACAACGGGATAACGCAAAGACCATTGATAATTTTGACTGTATTTTGTACTACGATAATTTGAGAGTTTCACTCAAAGGATCAATGCTTGCGAAAGAACCGACTCCACGATATCGCCTCTTTGGTATGAACGGAAATTTTGTAAAAAATGGGGTTGACCCCCAAGAAGCATTATTGCGGGACGGTAAGTTCCCTGATGAGGACCCCAATTGGGGCGAAGAGGAGCCCAATATCTATGGTAAACTGAACATTGTTGAAGAAGGTAAAGATGTGGAAGAAATTATTGTATCAGAAAAAGGTTCTTATCCTGACTTTTATCAAAATGTTGCGGATACTATTTTAGGTCAAGCCACCTTAATAGCTTCGCCGGAACAGGCTCGAGATGTGATTCGTATCATCGAACTTGGTTATCAGAGTCAATCGGAAAGACGGGTCATTTCTACAGAAGATCAATTGATTGCTTATTAATATAAGACTGTGAATACATACGATGCGATTATCATTGGCGGTGGTGCCTGTGGTTTAATGTGTGCGGCACAAGCTGGACTGTTGGGAAAGAAAACATTGCTGTTGGAACGCAATGATAAAGTGGGAGCCAAGATCCTGATTTCAGGTGGCGGAAGATGCAATTACACAAATACCGGAACTACAATTGCTAATTTTATCTCTGAAAACCCGGATTTTTTGCACGGCATATTTAAGCAATGGACAGTCGAAGATACCATTGATTTTTTTGAAGCATACGGTATTAAAGGGCAAGAAAAGACTTTAGGGCAATTGTTTCCAGCAACGAATAAAGCGAAAGATATCGTTGCGGTATTTTCGAAGATTCTTTATGAAACTGAACAGGATATAGCGCTCAGCACGCTCGTGAAATCGGTGGAAAAGAATGCTGATGGGTTTACGGTTCATGTAGAAAGTCCGAAAGGAGAGCATCTGTATAAAGCTAAAAAGCTGGTGATTGCTTCGGGGGGGCTCCCGGTTCAGAAGCTGGGCGCATCTGATTTTGGATTACGTATTGCAAAACAGTTTGGCTTGGAGCTTGTCGCTACGGCTCCTGCATTGGTTCCTTTGACAATCACGGGAAAAGATGCAGATTGGTATAGTTCGTTGTCCGGGAACTCCGTGTTCTCCAAAGTATCTGTTGCGGGGATGTCTTTTGAAGAGAATATTCTGTTTACGCACTGGGGATTAAGTGGCCCGGCAATTCTTCAGATATCAAGTTATTGGCGGCCGGGGCAGGAAATTATCCTTGATCTGCTGCCTAATTTTAATTTAGATAATCTTATCAAACAAGAGCGCCAAGTCGGGGGAAAGAGGCTTGTTTCACAACTGCTGAATGACTATTTTAGTCGAAAGTTGGTGGATGCGCTGGGCAAATTACTTGCATTAGATATCAAAATAGCATCCCTGAGCAAAGCTGACGCTAAGTTGATTGTTGATACGGTTCATCGTTTTAAGGTCAAACCTGCAGGTGATAAGGGATATGATAAAGCCGAGGTGATGCGTGGTGGTGTTTCCACAGCGGAATTGCGCGGCAAGACATTAGAATCCAAGAAAATACCCGGTCTTTATTTTGGAGGTGAGACTGTCGATGTTACAGGTTGGCTTGGTGGCTATAATTTCCAATGGGCCTGGGCAAGTGGTTATGTGATTGCGCAAGCTATTTAGCACCCAAGATAAATAGCCGGCTTACCGGGGAAATGTCCTGAAGGTGAACTGCGGAACGATCATAGCTCAATACCGTTACATACAGATTTTTAGGAAAGACGATTAAAAGCGTGCTAATTCTGTGCGGTATCAGTTGGCTTTTCCGACCGATCAAGATATAATTGAGCTGCCGCAGTTAAACGTTGTCTTATCCGGCTTTGTAAATTGCGCGGAGTCAATACTTTGATCGCTTCGCCAAATCCTAAAATTTCCCGCTCCAATTCAAAATTCAGGACAACATCTATACGGATTAAGACTGATCCGTCCTCCTTTTTGTCTAAAATCTGCTGAGAGGGATGTATCGGTTTGGTTTCTACATAAGGCGCATTTCTGGCGTTGATCTCTAGTATCACACGTTGGCCACGATCTTTTTGTGTTTTAGTAACTCCTATGGTATCGGAAAAGTATCGTTCAAAATCTATTCCTGTATAGGCGATGTATGAATTTTTACCCATCTCCTCAATTGTATTAATTCGGTCCAACGCAAGTGTCATCAAACCCTCGCTTTTTTTATGGTGGCCAATCAGAAACCACCGGTTACGGTATTCTTTTAAGAGATAGGGTGAGAAAATGAGGTCCTGCCGTTGCGTTGCTTTGAAAGACTGGTAACTGATGAGAAGTGGTGTTTTTTCACGAATGGCCTGATGGAGGGGACTAATAAATGATAGCCCCTTCAAAAGATTGTTACTCTCCATTTGGATAATTGCGGGTTGATTGTCTTTTTTAGTGTGTATACTGTCCTCAAGGCGTGCGACTATATCACTCATTTCGTCGAAGCTTGAAAAACCGCTGACATGTTTTAAAACCTCTACAGCTTCCTTCATTTTTTGCATATCTCCAACAGAGATAGGTGAGTTGCTGATACTGTATTTTGGGTCTTCGTAGGTGTAAAATTTGCGATGTGTGACAATAATGGGGGCATTATATCCCAATTTATTGCTTCTCATCAACTGTATGTCGCCCTGAATAGTTCGTTTGCTTATACCGTTTTTGATTCCTTCAAATTCATAAAGTGCATCGGAAACCTTTTCCATTAAGTCTTCTAAAGTCCATTTACGATGTCTTAGACGCAGACAGCTGTCTATTGTTTTGTAACGGATAAGTGCGAGTTTATTTAATGCCATATGTTTACTGATGGAAGTTTAGATGAAAATACAAACTTTATATTATCTACGCAAAGGGACTGCGTAAATTTTAACCGTCTTCAACGCGTTAAAGGAGCAGCATTGAATTTTTAAGGAAATTCGCTGTTTATCCAAGTAAAATAGCTACTTTTGCGGAGAAGCAAACTGGTTCTATCGCTGCTCTTTCGGGAGGAGAGGAAAGTCCGGGCAACATAGAGCGACACGCTTCCTAACGGGAAGGATGCTATCAAAATAGCAGACAGAAAGTGCCACAGAAAATATACCGCTTTTCGGAGTAAGGGTGAAAACGTAAGGTAAGAGCTTACGGTCTTGTATGGT